>JANLTA010000743.1:0-1960 GCA_031362705.1 Gemmataceae bacterium
CTTCAGGGCGTGGACAAAATCATCCCCGTGGATGTCTATGTGGCCGGCTGCCCGCCGCGCCCGGAAGCCTTGCTGGATGCGTTGATCAAGTTGCAAGGCAAAGTGGCCCAGGAACCGGTTATCTCGACGCAGAAAAAGGCGGCTGCCTGAAACTTGCGAACCTGAAATCTTAAACCTCAAATCTGGAATCGCCCTATGCCAGCCAACGATTTAGCCGAAAAACTCGCTGATAAATTTGGCGGGCTGCTGGCGCCTCCCGTCGAGTTTCGCGGCGAAGTGACGCTGCGAGTCGTTGATGCGGAAAAGATCACTGAACTCTGCACCTTCGCCAAAACGGAACTCGGCTTTGACTACCTCGTGGACATCAGCAGCATCGATAATTACGGCGAGGACCCGCGCTGGACGATTGTGTATGAACTTTACGGCTACGGCCACCGTTGCCATCTACGCCTCAAAACTGAAGTCAGCGAAGAAAAATCCGAGCTGCCCACGGTCACTTCGGTTTGGAAGACTGCTGATTGGCACGAACGCGAAATCTACGACATGATGGGCATCCGCTTTCGCGGGCATCCTGATCTGCGTCGAATTTTGATGTGGGAGGGCTATCCTTATTTTCCGTTGCGAAAAGATTTTCCGCTGGCCGGCAAACCGAGCGAATTGCCGGATGTGGCCTTCACGAAACCCGCGCCGTTGGACGGCGGGCCGTTTGTGACAATTGCCGGTGGCAAGGACGCGTTGGCGCGTGAGCCGAGGGTGAGAACGCCGGAGAACTGATATGAACAGATCCTTCAACTTCGCTGCGAAGGCAGGACTCATCAGCCTGTCGCTCATGTTCTGCTTAGGTCTTTTGGTAGGGCTATCTGACGTCTTGTTTGGGATGAAGCGTGACGAAAAATGGATGATAGTCCCACAAGTCAGCGTGTTCATTGCTGTTCTAGTTTGGCTCGTATGCACACTCATGTTGTGGGTTGAGGGATGGATATTTATTGCCGAAGGATGGAGAAATCGGTTTTGGTTAGTGAGCGCACTGCTCGTTCTGGCGCTTGTTTTCTTTAATATTCCTGCGGCATATATTTTTCATTTCGTCAGGGCGAGTCGTAATTCAGTCACGCAGACAAAATCGTCAACTGGAATCAACTGTGATTCTCAATTCAATCAGCCATGACGCAGCTTACTGAACCACGCCAGCACGAAATCGAGATTCGCGATTCCGCTGCGCAGGCCGCAGCGGCGGCGAGCGCTTTACCGCGTTCGAGCGACGAGGATTTGCAGGACATGCACGGTGAGAAGATGGTCCTGAACATGGGACCGTCCCATCCCGCAACGCATGGCGTGCTCCGCATTGTCCTCGAACTCGATGGCGAAATCATCACCAAGGCTTCACCGGATGTCGGCTACCTGCATCGCGGCGACGAAAAAATCGCCGAGAACATGACTTACACCCAGTTCATCCCGTACACGGATCGATTGGATTATCTCGCGCCACTCGCCAATAACGTCGCCTACGCGCTCGCGGTCGAAAAACTAATGGGTATCGACAAGCAACTGCCGCCGCGCTGCCAGTACATCCGCGTTATTTGTTGCGAACTGGCGCGGGTCTCGGCGCATTTACTCGGGCTCGGAGCGTTCGCGATGGACGTGGGTGCCTTGACGGTATTCCTGTTCACCTTCACCGAGCGCGAGAAAATTTACAACCTGATCGAATCGTTGACCGGCGCAAGGTTCACGACCACTTACACGCGCATCGGCGGGCTGGCGCGCGATTTGCCGCCCGGCTGGGTCGAGCAATGCCGCAAGTTCCTCAAGGAAGTCGTGGTCAACTTCGACGAGTCGGAAAAGCTCCTTACCCGCAATCGTATCTTCGTGGATCGGACGAGAAACATCGGGGTGATTCCAAAGGACCTGGCCATCGACTACGGCCTCAGCGGCCCGAACCTGCGCGGCAGCGGTGTGGAGTACG
>JANLTA010000776.1:0-1670 GCA_031362705.1 Gemmataceae bacterium
ATTTGGCGAAGAATTTATGTCAAGCGGCTTTTCAGTTGGATACGGCTGGGGGATTTACAAGGGGAACTCCCCTTGTTCGTACCCCTACTGCTGTTCCGGCCCTATGGCCATTACCCCTTGTTTGGTTCCAGCTCCGCTGGCTTAGGTAGGCGATTTGTGTACGGAGCGCGGGTCGGTCCACCGGGAACTACTTGAAACTTAGGTCGGTGACATGGGCAAGCGGCAATCCTTCGAATATTCGAACCGTCGCAGCAACTCGGAACCACGCATGCCTGATGCCAGCCCCCTGTGGGGTCGGATCAGTGATTCGCAATTTCAATCGCGTCATGTTGGTCGCGGCCGCCCGACTTTTTCAAACGTGCTCGCCCCTGGCCGCAAACAACGCCACCGCAAGCAGCGAGATCGCTGCAATCCCGCCGATCCGCTTGGAATCAGCCTAGACTTTGGTCCCGGCACGGCGCAGACGCTTGAGCTTGCGGGCGTGCCAATCGCTTCAGCATGCGCGCAGACCAACGCGTTCCACCATCCGTTTGATCAAAAGCACCATCGCAATCGTCGGCAATTCCCGCGCAAACACCAGCCCGATCGGTACAGCCGGTGCCCGTAACAGGCAGGACGCGTAGTTTGACTTGAGCATCGACCGTGTCAGTCCGCGAGGATTGTCAGAATTATTTACATTGTGCGGAGACCGGCGCTGGAAACACGCAATGACACCATTGATAAATCAGTCAATTTTAATTTTGGTATAAGACTTGCTTAGGTGAAACCTGTCCGCCATTCGACATCCAGAGATCGCTTGCAACGACCGTCAATGGCGACGACTGTCGCCGCTGCCATAGCGTCGTTGCTTTGTCCTGGCCCAAGGCCTGTTTGTCCGTACCGCACCAACGTTGGAGTCGATCACATGAGTCGTTACCTTACTCGCGCACTGCCATTTGCGGCTGCGTTATTTCTGCAAGTCTGGACGCCACTGGCCTTGGCCAATGCTGGCGCGAGCAGCCAGATCGCTGGGATTATCGCACTGTTCTCTCGCAGTGGCCCGCTCACGGTCAGCGACGACTTTGGCCCAGAAACCAGCCAGACTCTGGCCGATCCGGGCGCACCGACCGCGCTGGCTTCTGCAAGTTCCCAAGGCTTCCACACCCCGTTCGGTGATGGCTCCGTAGCGGTACTTAGCCAGGCGTTTGCCAACACAACTCCGATCGGTGTCGCCGGATCGCGTGCACGCCGTAACGCGTGGCTCGACGTGACCAATAATGGCGACACGTCCGTAGGGTTCAGCTTGGATCTTCTCTTCACCTACGTACTGGATGCAACCGCCGACACCGCGAACGATTCAGCGGCCGCGTTTGCCTCTATCGATTTTCTGATCGATGGGGTCAGCCAAGCCAATCAGATCTCAGTACTTGCAGTTTCGACGGAGCACCTGGAGCAGAGCCTGACTCAGGTATTTTTGAATGACCTTAGCATCGGCGGGCATAGCACGAGACGCTACGAAATTTCGGTTGCAGCCAGGGCTGGCGCACGCTCCGTACCGGAACCCACCACGCTGCTGTTGATGATCGGTGGCATTGGTGGGCTGGTTCTGCCGAGGATCGGTCGCCGCCGTCGCATGTGAGTCGTGCTTCGCCAACAAAAAAGCCGCTGATCCAGCGGCTTTTTTTTGCCTG
>JANLTA010000784.1:0-2169 GCA_031362705.1 Gemmataceae bacterium
GATCGCCCGGCTGTTCCTCGACAACATCCCCAATATTCAATCGTCTTGGGTGACGCAAGGCCCGAAGGTAGGCCAACTCGCACTGCTCTACGGTGCGAACGACATGGGCAGCCTGATGATTGAGGAGAACGTCGTCGCCGCAGCCGGAACGGTCTACTACCTGTCGCTGGAAGAAATCAAGAGGTTAATTCGTGAACTCGGGTACGAACCGCGGCAACGAAATGTGTATTACCAGTTGATTGGCGAAACCACGCTGCGAACGATGGCCAAGCCTTCATTCCATTCACGGGAATTGCCGCTCGTTACGTCCTAAATCAATTTACTTTCCGGTGAGCTTCAATGTCACCGTCGTACGTTGCTTGGCGTCCATCACCAACACGGCAAAGTCCTGTTTAGCTGGTATGGATATGTCAATGGTTCCGGATGTGGCCTTCTGGACGCTGCCCAGCAGGTCCGCATGTAACTGGCCCACATCGGCGGCGGCACCGACCGTTTGCTCGTTCTGTTTTAGGCAAACAAAGACGCTGACCGGGCAATCGCTCGATGAAAACTCCACGGTCACTTTCTGATCATACTTCGGCCCGTCAATGTAAACTGTGTTGATGCCGGCCGGTTCGACGATCAGCGTTCGCGAATCCTTGAGCTTGGACTGGCAGCCGGCCAGTGTCAAGGCGACGATGGCGATACTAATTGGCCTGAACATGAGACTGCCTCTGGCACACCGGCGCAAGAAGGTCACGCCTGAATCGCGTCGAATTATTGAGAGCTGTAACGTACAGCTTAGTCGGCAACCATCAAATTGTCGCGATCAAGGTGTCATATTCCGCATGAGTGCCAATCCAGCTCCAGGTGATGGTGTCGTCGTCCACCAAACCGATGGCTCGCCAGGCGCTACCGATCCGAATGGAGTAGAATTTCTCCACGCTATGAATTCGCTTGAATTGAAGCCCCGGATGTCGTGGATTCTTGACCCAGCGACGATACGCTTTTCTCGCGCGCTCCTTGATATGACTGGGTAAACGAGCGAACCGTGAACGGAAGTCATCGGATAGCTGCGACTTCACAGATCATCCATCCCGCCGGGTTGCACTCGACCCGCGCGAATGTCCTCTCGCACTTTGTCAGCCAATCGTGATAGCGCATCCTGTGAACGGGCAAAAGCTTCATCCCACAGTTGGTCGTCACCTAGTTCATCAAGGATCAGCGCAGCATGTGAATCCTGCTTTTCGTCGGGCAGTTTCTTGAGTTCGGCAATGGCTCGTTCCAAGGTTTGCGTCACGGCTTGTCCCCAAAATAACAGGTCGCTATCCCGTACATATAAGATAAGCGATTCCACACCGCCCTCGCAAGAGCCAATACGCATGGACACTCTCCTTGACCGGTTTCTCCGCTATGTCCGCATCGATACGCAGGCCAATGAGGCATCCAAGTCGTACCCGTCCACGCCGGGGCAACTGGTGCTGGGCAAAATGCTCGCCGATGAGTTGCGGGCACTTGGTTTGACCGATGCCCAACAGGACGAGCATGGCATCGTCATGGCTACGGTTCCGGAGAACACGAAGAAGCCGGCACCGACCATTGCGTGGATTGCCCACGTGGATACCTCGCCGGAGACTTCGGGCAAGGACGTAAAACCGATCATTCATCGTGGCTACGATGGCAAGGACATCGTGTTGCCGGGCAATCCCGACAAAGTGCTACGGCCCAGCGAGTTTCCCGAGTTGCTCAAGTGCATCGGCAAGACTGTTATTACAACGGATGGCACGACGCTGCTCGGTTCCGACGATAAGTCCGGCGTGGCCGTCATCATGGCGGCCGTGCAGGAATTGATGAACCGGCCGGAACTCCCACGCGGGCCGATCCGAATCGTGTTTACTTGCGATGAAGAAGTGGGCCGGGGCGTAATTCACGTTGATGTCGCCAAGGTCGGCGCAGTGGTTGGTTACACACTAGACGGCCAGGGCGAAGACGAAATTGAGGGCGAGACTTTTTCTGCCGACAAGGCGACCGTAACCATTTGTGGTGTGAACATCCACCCGTCGATGGGCAAGGGCAAGATGATCAACGCCATCCGGTTGGCGGGCTTGTTCATCGACCGACTGCCGCGACAGTCGTTGTCCCCGGAAACGACTGAAGGCCGGCAGGGCTTCATTCACCCCTATCACATTG
>JANLTA010000820.1:0-2637 GCA_031362705.1 Gemmataceae bacterium
TCGGACTTCGGGCTTGCCAAGCAACTCGATACCGAAGACGGCCTGACGCGCACCGGCGCCATCATGGGTTCGCCAAGCTATATGGCCCCGGAACAAGCGTTCGGGCAATCGAAGCACGTCGGTCCCGCGGCGGACATCTACGCTCTCGGCGCGATCCTCTACGAATTGACAACCGGTCGCCGGCCTTTCAGAGGCGAGTCGGCGATGGCCATTATTCAGCAGGTACTCAATCGCGAACCGGAACGAATGCGAGCGGTCGATGCAAAGATCCCGCCGGATCTGGAAACGATCTGTTTGAAGTGCCTCGACAAACAAGCAAAAAAGCGGTACGCCACGGCCGTTGAATTGTCAAAAGAACTATACGCGTTCTTGGCAGGCCGACCGATTGCGGCAAGGCCAGTTGGATTGTTGGAGCGGACCTGGAAGTGGTCAAAGCGAAATCCAACGTGGACGGCCGCCATCGCAGTTGGTTTGCTTCTGTTGGCGGGCGCGACAGTGACCGGCTTTGCCATTCGTTCGGCGACGCATGCCACTGGGTTGGTGCAAGCACTTGTGAATGCGAATACCGCGCAGACGCCGGCAATTATCGACAGCATGGCTGACTATCGCCGATGGGTGGATCCGCAACTTCGAGAAGAGAACGCCAAGGCGGCAGACAAATCGCGGCAGAAACTTCACACTAGCCTGGCGTTATTGCCGGTGGACGCGTCGCATGTCAACTACATTTACGCGCGGCTGCTCGACTCTGCGCCGCAGGAAGTGCCGGTGATTCTCGACGCACTGGCTGAGCACAAGGTCGAGCTGCTCGACAGGTTATGGGCGATAGTGGACGAGCCGGAGAAAGGCCAAGAACCGCAAAGGCTGCGGGCGGCCGCGGCTTTGGCGAAGTATGTTCCCGAAAGCGCGCAGTGGAGCAATGCAGGCGGCCGCGTGGTCGAGGACCTCGTTTTGGAAAACCCGATCTTCCTGGGTCTGTGGAGTGAAGCATTCCGTCCGGTCAAGAACCGACTGCTTCCACAGTTATCTGAGATTTTTCGCGATCACCGACCGGAACGCTCTGCGGAACGCAGTTTAGCCTCCAACTTGCTTGCAGACTACGCTGCCGACCAACCGCAAAAGTTGGCTGACTTGGTCATGCACGCCGACGACCGGCAATTCGCTGCAGTCTTTCCGAAACTCAAGGACTGTGGTAAACAAGGATTGTCGACGCTGATCGGCGAGATCGACAAAAAGCTTCCACTCGACCTGCCGTCCTCGGACGATGCAAGGGAGAGGCTGGCGAAGCGGCAGGCGAACGCGGCGGTGGCTCTGGTTCGGATGAAGCAACCCGAATTGGTGTGGCCCCTGCTCAAGCACAGCCACGATCCGAGAGTGCGCAGTTATCTCATTCATCGCCTGAACACGCTGGGAGCGGACGCCAGCACGGTCGTAAAACAATTTAGAGTGGAAACGGACGTCACAATTCAGTGCGCGCTAATCTTGAGTCTAGGTGAGTTTGCTGAAACGGAGTTCCCGTTGGCTGATCGCGATGAGCTGCGAACGGACTTGCAGAAGATTTATCGCACTCATGCCGATTCAGGCCTACATGCGGCAGCGGAATGGCTGTTGCGTCAATGGAAACAAGAAGACTGGTTGACGCAAATAAATGACGAATGGGCGAAAGATGAGGTACAGCGACGGACGCGGCTGCGCGACATCTTGGAGTCAATCACGAAAGGCAAAGATAAGGCTCCGCCACAGTGGTACGTCAACAGCCAGGGGCAGACTATGGTGGTGCTCCCCGGTCCCGTTGAGTTCATGATCGGGTCACCCCTAGCGGAGGCAGGCAGAAGTACTGATGAGGCGCAGCACGTGAAGCGAATCAATAGGACCATCGCCATCGCCGCTAAGTCGGTGACCGTGGCGGAATATCGTCGGTTTGACATTGAGGACTCAGATATCGAGCAATGGGCGCGCACTCTCGATAGTCCGATGCTTGCAACCAGCTGGTATCAGGCGGTGGAGTACTGCAACTGGCTAAGCCAGCAAGACGGCCTGCCGGAAAGCGAATGGTGTTACGAGCCGTTGATTGACGCCAAGGCGATACCGGCGTTAGTAATGAGTACCGTCGGGTTACTAGGAGACTCTTCATGCGGTTCGCAAGCGCTGTCGGCCGCATGCGGCATGTATCCACGGCGAACGACCCCCAAATTCACCGGCGGCATGAAGTTGGCCGCGAATTATCTCAGCCGAGCAGGCTACCGTCTGCCGACAGAAGCAGAAATGGAATATGCAACTCGGGCGGGAGCCTTGACAAGCCGGTATTACGGCGAAACCGAGGACTTGCTGTCGAAGTATGCGTGGTATCAAAAAAATGGAAACGAACGGTCGTGGCCTGTAGCGAGCCTCAAGCCGAATGACTTCGGACTCTTCGACACCCACGGCAACGTCTTCACTTGGTGTCAGGAAAGGTTCAAGAATGACTCGCCAACGACATCTCTCAAGGATGATCGCGAAGACACCCTAGTAGTAAACGGTGCAGATCGCCGCATGTTGCGCGGAAGTTCGTACAGCTACCTCCCGTCCATTGTGCGGTCCGCTTATCGAGTCTACAACGTGCCGGCGTCTCGAAACGTCACCGCGGGATTTCGTCTGGTG
>JANLTA010000828.1:0-4217 GCA_031362705.1 Gemmataceae bacterium
TCTCCGCCTCTTTCAACGATTGATCGCTCGAGCCGCGATTGTCGAAAGCCGATTTGGTGCGATTGTATTCCGTATCGGCAAAGTCCACCGCCACCTTCGCCCGGTTCAACATCTGACCCGTCTGATCCTTTGATGCTTTCGCCGAGTTGACCCGAGCCTTGCTGGTTATGACAGTGCGGACATCGAGCAACGCCGGGTCGGCCGCCTCAATGACGGTGAGTATCGTGTGCCCCGGCCGCACTGCGTCGCCAGGCTTCAACTCGATTCGCCGCATTTGCCCAGTGAGCGGCGCGACTACGGTGTACCGTTCCCGGATGCGCGTCTTACCCTCTTCATCCACGGTGACACGCATCGCACCGGACGTGACATTAGCGAGATCAATGGCCACCGGCTGCGTTCGTAAACCCCAGGCAATCAATGCCAATAGCAACAAGCCACCGGCGATGTAAATGTACTTCTTCATGGATAGTCCATGATATAACCGTGTCGCCCACAGCGACACAACGCCGACATGGCGGCTAATTTGCGTACTTTTTTCTCTTGCGTAAAATCCCCAGTCTGCTATAGCTGCCGATTGCGGCAGGATGCTGCTCCAGGGGGTTCACGGATGAACCGTCGAAGACTTGTTGCGGTGATGGCGTTTGGTCTCGTTGGCTGCATGGGCGATCGCGCGTGCAAGGTGCGGGAAACCTCCGCGCCGGATGCGCGGAACGTTCATGCGGAAGCGCCGTCGTTGGTGCCCGCAATGCCCGTCGCTTCGACCGGGCCGACCCGCGGCCAGACTCCTGATGGCCCGAACGTTACGCTCACGTCGGCGACCGCCAACATGCCGGCACCGACCGGTCAGGTCGCCGTAAAAATTCGCGCTCACGTAAACGGCGCTCCAATCTTAGATGAAGAGTTACGTGAAGCTCTCGTGTTGCGAGCCGGCGACTTGCTGCAAGTACCGGAAAGCCGACGTGCCCAGGTGTTCCAGGAGTTAGCTGGTAAAGAACTCGAACGTCTCGTCGAACGTGAACTCGTGCTGCAGGAAGCGATGCAGAAGATCAAAGAGATCAAACGGCCGCAACTGGAAGCTCAACTCAAGATGGAGGCCGGCAAGGAAGCCGACCGGCGTATCAGCGAAATCAAGAAAGCATCGAAAGTCACTGACGATGTACAGTTCAAGGCGTTCCTATTGCAGAACGGGCTGAGCGTCGAAGGTCTGCGCCGGCAAACGGAACGCAACTTCATGATGCAGGAGTACGTCCGCAACATCATCTTCCCGACCGTGCAGCGCATCAGCATGCAACAAGTGCGCGAGTACTTCGAGGAACATCCCGATGAGTTCACCCGTCCCGACCGCGTGAAGTGGCTCGACCTGTTTGTGGATGCCAGCCGGTTTGCCAATCACGAGGATGCTCGCCGGTACACCGAAACCATTGCCCAGCGTGCCCGTGCCGGTGAGGACTTTGCCGCGCTCGCCAAGCAGTTCGATCACGGCGACAGCAGCCTCCGCAATGGTGAGGGCCTTGGCCAAAAACGTGGCGAAATCAAGCCGCCGCAGTGCGAACCGGTGTTGATGAGCCTAAAAGCCGGCGAGGTCGGCCCGATTGTCGATCTCGGCTTCGGTTTCCATGTCGTGAAAGTTGTGGAGCGCGACGTTGCGGGGTTGGAGACATTCGACGACAAACTACAGGTCAAAATCCGCGACCGCCTGAAGAACGTGATTGCCGAACGAGAATTCAAACGCATCGTTGAAGAGTTGAAGCGCAAGGCCACTGTGGTCGTGTATCAGAACTAGCGTTAGTCAAAATGTTTTCCGTTGCATCAATGCGGCGAGAGGATCGTCCTCGACGGGCTGCAGCACGGACATTTGCAATGCGACAATCTGCGTGGCTGGCAGTTCGGGTTCGGCTTCCGTATTGTTCACTGACTGAGTCAACGCTGCTTGTGCTCCCGGCCGCAGCATGACGGCCAGCACAACGACGGGATAGACCGCGACAATCGTCAGATAAATGGGGCCGTTGGTGATTGGCCCGAGGATACCGTTGAACAGATCGGCATCGGCCGGGTACATGCGGAATAACGCCTCAAAGTACTTTTTGGCCAACGGGATTTCGCCCAGCAATTGATACACGATCAGGCCGAGCTTTTGCGTCAGGCACACGGCCGCGAATCCCAGTGACAATGGCCAGCCCAACGGGTGCCGCTGCAACAGGCATGTCCCCGCAGCGAACAACAACAGCGCCAAACCGATGTCCACGGTTTGTGCCAACGGATTGACCCACACACTGGAAGGCAGTCGCCCGGCGACGAACTTGTTTAGCCCTGCCTTTACTTCGCTGGTCCGTTGCAAGGTCTTTTTCAGCGCCAGCGCTTGTTGGGTGTCCACGGCCGTCAGCGTTTTCATCAAGCCTTGTTCGACGCTACCGTTTTCGACGGCACCGTTGACAAACGCAAAGGCCAACACGACGACTGCAAAAGTGAAATGACCGACGACGAGAAAACGAATCGTCAGCGGGCTGATCGCCGGTTCTTGAATTGTCGTGGCGTCGCTGGTCATGGCTCGGTCCTCGAAAGGACCGCGCTGTGTCACGACCGGACGTAAGCCCGGAAGCGTTCCAGCAATTGACGGAACATTGGCCCCGGCTTGCCGTTGCCGATCATGCGGCCGTCAATCTTCACCACCGGCATCAACTCGGCGGCGGTCCCCGTCAAGAATAGCTCATCGGCGGAATAAATGTCGTAACGGGTCAAAACCGCCTGATTGCAGGGGATACCGGCCTGTTTGGCGAGGTCCATGACCACACCGCGGGTGACGCCTTCGAGAATGCCCGAGTCCGGCGACGTGGTCCGCATTTGTCCGTTCTTGACGATGAATACGTTGTCGCCTGTACACTCGGCCACTTCGCCCTTGTGGTTCAACATCAATGCTTCGAGGCAGCCTGCACGGATGGCCTCCATCTTGGCGAGGATGTTGTTGAGGTAATTCAGCGACTTGATGCGCGGGTTCAGTGCGGCTGGGTGATTGCGCATCGTCGAGGCCGTGATAATCTCCATCCCGGTGTCATAAAGTTCGGCCGGGTAAAGGGCGATGTCATCGACGATGACGATGATGTTCGGCACGCAGTTGCGCGGATCCAGCCCTAAATTGCCGACGCCTCGTGTCACCACGAGGCGTATGTAACCTTCAACTTTGTTGTTTGCCTTGACCGTCTCTTCGACAGCCCGAATCATTTCCTCTCGAGTGATCGGAATGTCCAGTGCGATGGCTCGGGAACAATCATAAAGTCGATCAATGTGTTCTTTGTGTTTGAAGACCTTGCCGCCGTAAATTCGGATGCCTTCGAAGACGCCGTCACCGTACAGCAGGCCGTGATCGTAGACGCTGATCTTCGCGTCGCTTTTGTCGTGGAGCTTGCCGTTGATCCAGATTCGCGGAGAAGCCATGGTGTGTGTCCGGCTTGCGGGCGGCGTGGCTGGCTGAGCGATGATCGGCGAATCCGAAGCGTACAACGGTTCATCAAGCATGGCCCGCTCCTTAACTATTGTCAGTCTAGCAAGCGGGCGACAGCAATCGCAACTCCGGGCCGATGGATGAGGCAATCTCGACCCGGCCCGCGACCAGCCGAACAACCCGGTCGGTGGTGGCTACCAAGTCCAGATTATGAGTGACCATGATAATCGTCAGCCCATCCCGATGCAGGCCGCGCAAAAGGGCCATGATTTCCCCGCCGGTGTCCTCGTCCAAATTCCCCGTCGGTTCATCAGCTAACAGCACTCGCGGATTGACGATCAGCGCGCGGGCGATGGCTGCCCGCTGCAATTCACCGCCGGAAAGCTCGCGCGGCCGATGATGTAGGCGATGGCTCAACCCCACACGGTCGAGGATTTCGTGGGCGCGGCGCTTAAGTTGGCGTCGTTCATGAAGCCAGCCGAAAAACGATCGGCCAATCATGCCGGGAATCAGCACGTTCTCGAACGCCGTCAGTTCCGGCAACAAATGGTAAAACTGAAACACGAAGCCGAACGTCTGGTTGCGCAGCTTTTCACGTTCACGTGTGGACAACGAATCGATGCGGCGACCGTTGTATATGACTTCGCCTTCATCCGGCGTGTCCAACGCACCCAGCAGGTGTAATAGCGTGCTCTTGCCCGAGCCGGAAGCGCCGATGACTCTAAGAAACTCGCCGGAATGGACGTCGATGTCCACTCCGCGCAGCACCGGCACCGTC
>JANLTA010000864.1:0-19861 GCA_031362705.1 Gemmataceae bacterium
GGCCGCCTCGCGCACGCCAAGGCCGTTCAAGCTAAATGGTGCGAGGGCAATGAGCTTGGCGAGCGGCCAAGCTACCAACCAAGCTCCGACTTCCGCATCGACGCCAGCAGCCCTCCCCAAAAGTACGTTCAATGTCAGGAAACCGGTCTGCACAAGCAAAGACAACATAAAGGATCGCAAAAGTACGCCCGGATGCCGCGACAACACACCGAGCGCTTCGACAATTCGACCGACTCGGCCTTCAGGTGCGCAGCGTCGGAGCGTCAGGTAAGCCACGCCGGTCACTACGAAGGGAGTGACAACGATCGTAATGGCGATCCACAACGATGTGCCAATTGGTCCGGTAAACTGCGCCGTCCATGCCACTCCGACACAAGATAGAACCAATAGCGATAGACAATCCAACAATCGATCAGCCAAGCTGGCCACACCGACGCCGGCTTTTCCTTGCGTGTGCCGCATGACCCAAGCGGCGCGGACGACATCGCCCCCGGCGATTCCAGGCAAACACAAATTAGCGGTCAATCCGGCAAAGTGAGCTTGCAATGCAAGTCGTGGTGAAACGGCGGCATGGGGACTCATGAGCAACCACCACTTGGTGGCCGAAACGAGGTGCCCCAACAAAAACCCGGCGAGCGCACCCAAGGCAAGTATGGCCGGCACGTTTCTCGCCGCCGCCCAAAAATCGGCCAGCGGCACAATCCATGTCAGCGCGGCCAGCAGCGTGGCCGAAATGACCAGCCGCATCAACCACAAGTTGCGTTTGGTCATGCGGCCGATCCGGGCGGGAAGAGCTGCAGTCGCGAAATCATGTCGGCCAGGAGACCGACGGACCAGACAATGATCGCCGCGAGAAAGGCCATGACGGCCGTCTCGGAAAGATTCCACAGAACAATGTCCTGGACAAACTTCAGCATGCCAAGCACAAACAACGCAGTCCCCAAGGGTAGAAAGACCTTCAACGGATTGAACAAGACGACGGTTCGCAACACCAGTACGAGAAAATCGAAGAAGTGGCGTGGCCGAATCTTTGAGTGTCCGATGCGCGAACGATATTCGATTGGCATGTAGACCACATTGTGCCCAGTCGACAGCATTGACAATGTAATCGTCGTCGTAAACGAAAAGCCCATCGGTAATATGGGTACGAATCGCTGAAGTACCGAGCGTCGCATCACGCGCAGGCCAGAGTTCAGGTCGGGAATGTCGAAATTGACCAGGTAACTTGCCAGTTTCTTTAGAAACCACTTCGCTGGCCGTCGCACCCATGGCATATTGGCGTCGCTTGCGGAGCGGGCACCGACCACCATGTCGTTGCCTTCGGCCCGCGCCATCAACGCGGGAATTGCCTGGGGAGGGTACGTGCCGTCGGCGTCGATGATGATGACATACTCGGAATCGCTATTGGCGATTCCAGTCTTGAGTGCCGCTCCGTAACCGCGATTGTTGGCATGTCGAATAACGCGAATGCCAATTAACTCCGCCTGTTCGGCAGTACCGTCGGTCGATCCGTCATCCACGACAATGATCTCGGTCGTGAACGGTTCGTCGGCGAGCACCTCGCGGATTTGGGCTACGGTGTTGGCGATGCCATCGCGTTCATTGAAAGCCGGGATGATCACCGCAAGGTCCACGCGCTGGCCGCGTTCGGCGTTCAATGCCGGGTCCGTTTGCCGGGCTTTATCCGTTGCGGGGTAGGAAGTTGATGAGTTAACGCTCATAAGAGGTCGTCCAATTGGAGAATTGTGCTCCTGTACTCCGGCAAACCTTGATGGCACCGCCGGACACGGTTCCCGGAAAGGTCCGTTCGCAGACAAAGGTGCGTTCGATGACACGAAGTAGGTCGGGATGAAACGACTCCATGTGGTCACGAAACGTGTAGATCAGCCAGATTGGCCGGTCGGGATTTCGGTCGCGGATCAAGGCAAGCTCGGCGACAGAACCGGCCGTAGCAAAGGCCGGTGCAAAATAGCGCTCCATGGGAATCGCCGCCATGCCGACGCTCACCACAGGGTCGGTTTCGCCACGGACTTCGCTCAGGTATGCCAAGGCACCGGCATAGTCTTGCTTCGGATACCGGTAGCACGCAATAAGCGATGTAGCCGACAATGTGATCATCAAACACGCTAAACCCACAGCACCGCGCCGGCCCCACGTGCCACCGATGTCGTGTCGCGTCAAAATCGTGCCGGCAAACTCGCCAACAATCATCGTTCCGCGAACAACGACCATGACGCCAAACGCGAACATCGGGAAAAAGAAGCGGGGATACAAATGTCGGTTCAGCAACAACATCACGCCCAAACCAAGGCAACTTGGTAACAACAATAGGGCAACGACCAGCCAATTGCTGCGGACATAGCTGATCATGCCAATGCCGACTACGATCACGGCCAAGACCGCACCGATCGCGCCAGCAAAATTGGAAAGAAACCCGTTGACGATCTGAGCAGCCCCCCAACTCAAGTCCGTCCAAGCACGAACGCGAATTCCACCCGCTTGACTCTGAAAGCTCGCCACCACTTGTGGCAACAGCAGCGAATAAAGTTGCAATGCAACCGAAGCGGCCACCACGAATCCAAGCATTGGAAACCAATGACCGATTTTCAGACGCTGATGCCTGACAACATGGCGTGTCAGAAGTGCCAAATAGATCAGCCCGTGCGCCGCGATGACGAACGCGGCAGTCAGGTGGGTGTAAAGTGCCAGCGCCATCACTATTCCGTACGCAACGGAACGGCCGATTCGCGGCCTTTGCAAGTTGTCAACAAACAGCGACGAACCCAGTGTCGCAAAGAACAGCAGGGTCGTATAGCCGCGTGCATTCTGCGAGAACCACACGTGGTGATATGAAACCGCCAGCAACACAGTGACCATCGCCGCTTCAATTGGCGAAGTCATCCGGCGCGCGAAACCATAAACGGCTACCAGGCTGGCCACGCCAAACAACACGGCCGGCAAGCGCACCGACCACGCGCTCTCGCCGAAAAGTTCAACCGTGCCGTGTGCCAACACGGAATACAGTGGATGCTGATTCTGGTCAGCGAAATTACGCACCAGCTCGGTGTACGGCAAGCGCACAAACTCGGTAAGCGTGACAACCTCGTCGTACCAGAGGCCGGAATTCAGCCCGATGAGTCGAAGCGCGAAAGCGAGACAAAGGACCACAACCATCAACAGTACGGTCGCCGGGCTACCCACTGCGGCCGATGTTGCGGGCAAGGAAAAGAGCTGATTAAGTCGATCGCGATTCGTTTCATTGCTTTGGGAATCAGTTCGTGAACGGCGTCGAACAGCGCAGACCAAGCCACAGGCGAGCAGCAAACTGCCATGAATGATCAAACCGTACTTGAAAAAGCGCTCACCCTGAGCGAGTACACGGTCGCTGACCGGGTGAATGGCCGTCTGAACGAATTGACTTTCGACTTTGGCGGCGACGCCCCAGCCGACGAGCATCAGCCCAGCAATGGCCAAAAAGGCAGGCATCACCAAGCTCGCGGATCCACTGCGTCGTGGCACAGACAAATGCTGCGATTGGTCCGAAGAGTTGACTTGTGCGGGCACGACTATCATGGCCCCTTCGACGCCCCGCCTTTGCGCGACACCATCGCGTTGTAAACGAAAGCCACAAGATAACCAATGACGAATCCACAGACGAAGGCGTAAATGAAGCCGACGAAGCTGCCCACCCAGGTCACGCTGTAACCGGGAAAGTAATTGCCGAGCAAACCCAGGTGGGCTCCAACATTGGCACCACCCTTAATGACCAGCCAGACCGTCGCGATGAAGAGGCCACTACCCGCCACAAAGCCAGCGACCACGCCGTAGACGATGGCGTTCAGCCGCATCAGCCGTGTGAGGATGATCTCTTCCGGCGCTTTCAGATTATCACTCATCGATTGCCTTCTAGAAGTATTCCAGGATTTCGCGGAGCGTGCGCCGTTCCGTTCGCTGATGGACTGCAGACGTGAACAGGAACAGTGCCGCATTACGTAGAAAAGCTGTCATCCAGCCTCCGAGGAATCCCAAACCAAAGCCATACGCCAAGCCGACGACACTGCCCCAATAAGTGACGGTGAATCCCGGTAAGTACTGTTGAAGCAATCCAAGGTTGGCACCGACGTTTGGACCACCGCGAACTACCAGGATCAGCGTGGCCAGCAAAAGGACTAGCCCACCGACCGCGCCCCACGCCGTCCCGAAGGCGACGCGGTCGATCTTGAGGAAGACCTCGGCCATCGCGCCTTGAATGACTTCGGCCAGTTCTTTTGTCTCTCCGGTCGCCGGCGAGCGGACTTCCTCGTGGTATTCCTGCTCCGCGTTAACATTCCACAAGTCGTTTTTTTGCCCAAGAACCAGGTTACGGACCGCCAACATGCCGGTCAGCATGGCGTGATCCTGGTTGTTGTAACGATGCAAGCCGTTGCGACCGATGGTCTGAAGGTTTGACAGGCTGTTGACGTAATCGCGGACAATGTCCAGGTGGTCGCGATAGTCGGAATCATAGACGGGATACGATTTGGGGACACGGAACACGCAGCCGTCTTGAACGTCGGCGTATTTCGCCAGGCCGATCACTTCCAACTCACGTTTGCCCAATTCGATCAAGTCGGCATCCGAGGTCGTCCACAGGGAATCGCCTTCAGTGCAGAAATACTCCATCCCCAGGCTGGATTTCGTCTGGTCGGGCACCATATGCGGGCTCCAGTTCTTGAAGTTCTGGATGCGCCCAACGACGACTGCGGGGTCGTGAATGTAGATCCAATTGTCTGGAAACAGATCGGGTTTGTCAACGATGAGACAAACGGTGAGAAAGTCACGGTAGTTGAGTTTACCGGCCGCATCGAGAACGTGTTGAGGAGCCGGCGGGTCCAGCTTCTTGACCATTTCGGTCACGGGCATACTGGAGATAAAGTCCGTTCCGGGGATCAACTCCTCATTGCCGTCGCCGCGAACGACGACACCGGTAATCTTCGAGCCGTCACGACAGACACGAACCACATCGCAGTTGAGCCGGACCTTGCCACCGGAACTGTCCACCTTGTTGCGAACAGCATTCCACATCATACCGGGGCCAAGTCGAGGATAGTCAAACGAATCGATCAAGGTTTTGATGACATGTTTGGGCTTGAACACCATGTTCATCAATGCCGAGCGCAGTGACAGATCCTTGATGCGCTGTGCCGCCCATTCCGCTTTGAGTTCGCTGCAGGGGATGCCCCACACCTTTTCGGTGTAGGTCTTGAAAAATGTCAGAAAAAGGCGGCGGCCAAATCGGTTTGTCACCCATTGTTCGAATGTCTCAACCTGTCGATATGGAAATAACTGCCAGCGAATGTAGCTGCAGAGAATGACGATGCTCTCGAAGATGCCCAAACCCATCAGGGCGTTCAACGGCTTCAGCGGATAGTTGAAGAACTTTTTGTTATAAAAGATGCGTGACAGCCGTGGACGATGGAGGAACTCGCCGCCCAGCACTTCCTGCCAGACGCGGTTCACTTCTTCGGACTTGCTGAAGAAGCGGTGGCCACCCATATCGAAGTGGTAGCCTTTGTAAGACTCAGTGCGCGATAAACCGCCGACGAGTTGATATTTCTCCAGGACCGTAGGGTGCAGGCCAAGTTTGACTAGCTCGAGCGCAGCCGTCAGCCCGGCCGGGCCGCCGCCAAGAACGATGACGTTCTTTTCGCTTCGATCAGTGTGCGGAACTTCAGCCTCATGCGGTAGTGCGCCAGAGGAACCTGAATCGTGAAGCTCGAACAGCTTAAGATTGTCAGCTAGGTGCCGCAAGGAAGGATGCCTTTGTCGTCAATGGAGTAGATGCAATTCAATTCAGACGAGAATCGTCATTCGCAACCCGTCGGGCTACGACACACTCCGTGCCCGTGGGTAGACGGATGAGTTCCGAAAACCCTGGGCGCGGATTTGGTTGATACGTGGACAAGTCGTTTGAGCCAACGCACTACCCAGCATTTCGCGCACCCTCGAACGAGTGGTGCCGGAAGGGACTAGGCATATCGGCATCATCGACTGTGTCGGATACTACGGCACCATACTGCGAACGAGTGCGGACGCGGATCCGACATGGGGGCTAAACTGGCTCCCATTCGTAGCCCCGCGCTTGTGGTTTCCGATAAGCCTGAGGCAATGCAAATTGCAAACCACATGGGTTAACTGGTTGGTTTTTCCAAGTTGTTGTCGATAGAGCATTACTATCAAAGGGTTTACGTCATCGCCTCAAAGCAAACTCTGCCGGAAAATATGCCAAATACGATGCGTTAATTCCTGAACCGCCGTCAGCAGGCTAAGCATCGTTACTAGCTTGCCCCCTAGTTGTTAATCTTGGTTTACATGCCCTAGCCAACCAACTGAAATGGCATTGTTAACTGATATCTCCCGTGATTCGTCATTGCCATCGTCCGATTGGCGTTCGACCGGCGAATTGGTCGTCAATTCACCCTGATCGCGCTAACCATGAGGACGCGCACAATTTCCCCATTTTTCCTTGCGGAACCACGATTCGTCACGAATACTTCGATAGCCAATCGTGCTTGGAATCCAACAAAAATCGACGATCGGCTGGAAAAAATGATTTAGCGAAGCAACTGCGCGTGCCAAGCATAGTCGTGAGGGCTTATCAAGATGACGAATTACCGGAAAGTCCTGAATGCACCGCACAAACCGATTACGCGACTTACGCTGCGAATGCTCGAAGACCGGTGCGTGCCGGCAGGATTTGTGGTTTCGAGCGCAGCGGACAGCGGCACGGGTTCGCTGCGAGCCGCATTAACTTCAGCGAACTCAAATTTGGGTGCTGATACCATCACATTCAATATTGCCGGCGGACAAGCAATGATAGCGCTTGCGACTTCGCTGCCTGCATTGACCGAACACGTCGCCATCGATGCGACGACACAGCCGGGCTACGTTGGTGTGCCACGAGTGATTCTTGATGGTGCTGCCACGGGCGCCAGCGCGAACGGTCTGGTCTTCCAAAACGACAACTACGGCTCGTCAGTGAAAGGACTGGCGCTGGTCGGTTTTGGCGGTGCGGCAATTCGCACGATTGGAACAAGCCCAACAGTCGGTGCCGGCGCGATGACGATTCAGGGCAATTACATCGGCTTATTGCCGGACGGCGTCACTGCCAAAGGAAATGGCATAGGAATCTGGTTGGACAGTACTACGTTTTTGGCCGAGAATTCGATCATCGGCGGTTCCATTGCCGGACAAGGCAACGTCATCTCCGGCAATTCCACCGGCATCTATTTGCGCTCGTGGGTCAACTTCATTCTTGGTAATCTGATAGGAACGAATGCAGCCGGTACCGCTTCAGTTCCAAATCAGATTGGCATCAAGCTCTCCGGAATTCAAAACACGGTTGGCGGTGTCAATAGTTCCGACGGCAATCTCATCAGTGGCAACAGCGTGGCGGGAATCGAAGTCGGTGGTTCCGTTGAGACCAGCATCCTCGGCAACAAGATCGGCACGAACTTGACCGGCACCCAAGGACTGCCCAATGGCGTCGGCATCAGCGTTGGTACTGCGCCGAGTCTTGGTGCGGGAGCCACCTATATCGGCGGCGTGCAATCCGGTGCCGGCAACATCATTGCGTTCAACCAAGGCCCAGGGATCGCTATTTACGCCAAGTCCTTTGACACGGGCATCCTAGGTAACTCCATTTTCAACAACGGTGGCCTTGGCATCGATTTGACGGGAACATCAACGCCGGACGGTGCGAGTCCAAATGGCAATATCGGACAAGGTTATCAACGCCCTCCGGTTCTCAACAATGCCAAATCCGTGGCAGGTGGAACGACGGTTGATGGCACTTTTATTGGTGAAGCCAATGCCAACTATCGCATTGAGTTTTTTGCCAACAGCACGGCCGACGCTTCCGGGTATGGCGAGGGCGCGACGTATCTCGGCTCGGTCAACGCCACCACGAATGGCAGCGGCCAAGGCGTTTTTAACACAACAGTCCTTTCGGCATCGGCCGGGTCGATGGTCTCCGCAATCGCGTCGGTGGAACGGCCGCCGTCAGGCGGATTCATGAAGCGATGGGAATCTAGTGAGTTCTCGTTTGCACAGGCGCTATCGGGATCGGGATCAACCGGCGGAAGCGCGAGCGGTATCGTATTTTTCGACGCGAACCGCAATGGTCAACGCGATAACAATGAAATCGCCGAGGCCGGTGTGACCGTGTTCATCGATACTAACAACGATGGCAAACTCGGCGCGGGTGAACTCAGCGTGGTCACCAATTCGTCTGGTGCATTCACGCTAACTTCAGTGACAAACGGGAGCGTCAGCATTCGCCAGATTCTGCGCAATGGCCAATTCGCATCGACCGCGAACCCGGTTCAGCTATCGCTGGTGGGCGGCAACGCTGTGACGTTGAACTTCGGCAGCACGTCTGTCTTCGTCGCCGGGTCCGGTGCCGGCACGGCCGCGACTGTGCAGGTTTACAATCCCGATGGATCGTCACGGGGCACTATCACTCCATATGGTTCCTTTGCCGGCGGGGTTCGCGTTGCCACCGGCGATGTCGACGGTGACGGGGTGCCAGATATTATTACCGCGCCCGGCGCGGGCGGCGGTCCGCACGTGCGCGTCTTTTCCGGAACGACTCACCTGATGATTCGTGAGTTTTATGCTCAAGCGGCCAACATGAATTCCGGTCTGTTCGTCGCCGCCGGCGATGTCGATGGCGATGGACGATTCGACATTATCACCGGGGCGGGAGTCGGCATCGGTGTCCACAATGAGCCACGCATCCGCGTGTTCAACGGCCTGAACAATGCGATGATCCGCGACTTCGTCGCCTATCCGGATACGTCCGGTGCGGGCCAATTCAATTCCTACAACGTCGGTGCGACGGTCGCCGCAGCCGATTTCAATGGTGACGGCAAGGCGGACATTGTGGCCGGCCCCGAGTCGGGCAATCCCAATATTGTCGTTTTCAGCGGAGCCGACACAGGCCCCGCACCCGCCAGACTACGGGACTATTTCGCCTATGCCCCGACTACGCCGGGCGGAAGCCAGTTCTATCCACTCGGCGCTTACGTCGCAGTTGGCAACTACGATGGTGACAGCACTCCGGATATCGTGACGGGTGCCGGCATCAACGTGGCAACGGGAGTTGGCGGTGGATCGCACGTCCGGGTATTTTCCGGCGGCAACAAGAATTCAATTACGACGGAGTTCTTCGCTTATCCCAACTTGACACCCGAGTTTCGCGGCGGCGTGCGCGTCGGTGCCGCGGACATAGACGGCGATGGCAGGATCGAACTCCTTGCCGCGCCTGGCATCACCAACTTCAACCCCGTCGGCATCACCAACATGATTCGCATTTACAACCAAAGTCAGAACCTGTACCGGAGCTTCACACCGTTTAACAACTTCCTCGGTGGCTCGTATGTCGGCTAGTTTGGTGATCTTGCCATCAATCGCGTTCAGCGGCGAAATAGCGCGCAGAAACATCAGGTCGGAATGGTCCACCTTTGGGTGGCACTCGATCAGACGCGACGTTTCCAGTCGCTAACTCAAATGCAACTCCGAGCGGGGCACGTCCGGGCCGGGCGAATCGGTTGCCTTCCCAATCTCCTCCCCAGCAATCGCCGACCGCAACGATGTCAAAACGGGTGAAGGCTTCTTTTGCGGGATCGAATTCCAGAATGCCGGTGAGTTGCGCGTCGAACCCATGAGAGCCTTTGGAGTCGTCACGGCCATTGTCAAGTAGGGCGGTTCCTTGAAGTAACATCCGCAACACCGGTGTTGTTTCTTCGACGGTCAGCGTCAATTCAGCGTGTTGAACGTCTCGACGTTTCCAAGCCGAAGCGAGACCGTAGGTGCCATCAATCAAGTGATACCGCAACATCCGCTTTTGGACCGGTTCTGGCACATCGAAACGATCACCCTTCTTTGGTGATCGCGAAATCAATGACTTCCAGTCGGCCTCGGTGAGCCACATAACGTCCGGCATTGGCTCCGTGTAGATCCCGTTGGCCCAGTTCCACGTCGGATCGCGATAAGTCGACTTATCGCGCAGGTCGTGTTTGGTGATCCGGGTGAACTCCTTCTGCGCATCTCTCTTCATGTTTCTCGTATATACCCGGATCACTAACCCGCCGGGTGGCGCTTGCAGCAATGCGTTGGGCGTCGTAATGTCCTCAAGTTGAAATGCGGGCGGTTTCCGTTCGGCCTCCGGCCATTGACGCCATTTCTTCCAGGCCCCCTCCACCAACGCTTTGTTGTTACGATTGACGCCACTCAGGAAAAATCCCTCGACGAGCTTTCCCGTCGGCGTGGCGACATGGAAGTAGTTGGAATCGCGCTTGCCGAGCCGTTCAACAAACTGGCCATCTTCACCATCGGTTTTGACACCATTGTGCTGGTTGACCGCCACGGCCACAAAGAAGGACTTAATCAGGGGAGCAATTTGGTTGACAGCCGACCGGCTCTCAAGGAGGCCCTGATTTCAACATTGTCCCAGCGGCTCGCCGACCATGTACCAGATAAATAGTGGCTTCCCTTCCGCGGCGGCCTTCTTGCGGGCTTCAGCAATCGTTGACACCCATGGAATCTGCGCGAACTGCCATTCGTCGGGTTGCGGCTTGATGATCTTGTGTAATCGTTCAAACTGAGCAAGCAGCTCGGAAGGAGCAGCATCACCCTGGGGTGCCGGCGGTGTTGTTTGAATTGGATCGGCAAGCGCGGTTCCTGCGTAAACAGACATCACACAACCAAGCACAACCGCAAGCAAACGCACCGCCGACTTATACGTAACGTTCTTGTCGCAGCGCAACCGCAAGTTGATCACGCTGACGTCGTGAGACTGAGGTAACATGATTGGCCTCGTGCAAGTTGCGAGTAACGCCACTCGGCAATGCGCCGACGAAGCTGTTTTCGCGATCAATGTCGCACAGGGTTATTGTAGATTATCCGCGCCGTGATGTCGGCGTTTGTTGAGTTGCGCTGCCACCGCGGCTGCTTCCGCCACGAGAGGATTGCGGCGACGCGGCATTGGGTGCAGCAACAGGTGAGCCGCCCCCGCCTCCAATCGAGGATCGACCACGGAGAGCATAGAAATGCGAGTAATTCATAAACGCGGTGCGATGACCTGTGGTTGGAAAGGCTGAGTTGCCCGAGAACTGGTCAACGCTTGGTTGATTCGAAGTCGCTATCTGCGATTGCAAGCCGCCGATGGAATTACGGAAGTCCTGCTCGGGGCGAACCAGCCCATAGTAGTTTTGGGTGGTACTGCCGCCGGGCCTCAGCAAGTTCAAATACGGACTGTAAGCGGGTCGCGGCGTTCCCGGCGGCTGGGCCTGTACCGACGAACAAACCGCGCATGTGACAATGGCACTCAAGACTGTTCGCATTGGCATTGCATGATGTCGTGTCGTCACAGGTCACCTCGCGGCCAACAAGGGCGATGGATTGCCCGGGGTTTTCGACTTCGACGTCCCGTGCATCGGTTCGGTATGGTCATATTACTGCGCGCACTGTGCTTCCGCTAGCTGCGCGTTGATTTTGGTGCAGTCACTAGCTAAATCCATGGCACCACCTATGGGACGACGTTGTTCCCGAAGTTATTATTATTGCCGCGCCCATTGCTAAAGTTGGTGACCGTCGAATTGGAAAGCAACGCAAAGCCAAAGATGCGTTCCAACGGCGAGATCGCGCGGCCAATCACCGTGTCGGCAGTGATGAGCGGCTGAGCCATAACGTAGATCCGGTCGCCCGGCATCACCTGGTAATTGGTTGTTGTGTCGCCGGAGCGGGTGATTCCCTTCCAATCCACAGGCAAGTTTTGGTAGAGGCATTTGCCTGCCGGGGCTGGTCGTGCCACCCAGATCCGCTCTTTTGACGCAACTGCGGGGAGGCCGTTAATCTGACTGATGGCATCCAGGACCGTTTCGTTTCCTGTTGAGGGCACGCGCACAACCTGTTCACCGTAACCGCCGCCGTCGGTAATCACGTAGTAAACTTTGCTGTTGTAAGCAAAAACGTCCACAGCCACCTCGGGCTTGTAAAGGTGCTTGGAAAGGTGCTTCTCGATTTCCGACTTAGCGTCAGCCAGCGTATGGCCAGCCACGTAGACTGTTCCATACAAGCCCAGGTTGACGGTTCCGTCGGCCGCGACAAGATGTTCGCCTCGGATCTGTTGAGCGGCCCGAGATTGCGCCAACGACACACTCACGACCGGGTTGGTCAGCACCTTCTTCAGGCGTTCTTCAATAGCGACTTTGGCTTCGTCAAGGGACAAATCGACAACCGGCACGTCGCCATAGGCCAGTCCTAGATGAACCTTGCCATCCGGTTCGACGGAATAGACGCCAGAGATCGGGTCGGTCGGGAGCGTATTGGTCGATTGAATGTACAAAGCGTCAAGCGGTTGGACTTTGTTATCCAATGGAATGACGCGCAAGGCATCAATCGAGAGAATGTCCGGCGGCGAGACAACATATGGCGGCAATGGGGCTTTCGCGAGTTCGCGCGGCAAATTCTCGGAATAAAGAGCCGTGGTTCGGCATCCTGCGAGCAACGGTATCGCCAAGCCGGCGTAGAACCAAATCATCCAGGTTCTTAACGACAATCCACGGGCCATGTGCGATCTCCTGATCCCGGGAGAGCTGCACAGCTCTGGGGAACGTACGGCCGCGGCGTCAAGTTAGGCGGCATAACCACTATCGGCAATACAGGCCGCAATATTGAAACTACCGCCACTATTTAACGCAAAATCGCCAATTGCCCGTGACCTCCTATACATCAAAAATGGCTGCTACTTTCTGGGGTTGGGTAGAGGGTTCAACCGCCGGTCGGAGGCGACGGTCGCCTTGTTTTTGATGAGGCCGACCCGTGCAGATAGCTGCGCATTCGCGTCCAAATACCAAGGCGTTCCTGTTGAAGGTCAGCGACGCGCTGACTCAGCCACGCGTGGACATCCGCAGATTCCGGCTCCCGAGGTGTGACTTCGTCTCGCGGAAATACGTCCGGCTCCCTCGCTATTGGAGTCGGCACAGGTAAAGGCAGCATCGGTTTCTCGTGAACTGCGGGAACCAATCCCAGGCGCTCCTGTTGAGTGCGGAGTTCGCCGAGTTCCTTGTCCAGGCGATCAACCCGTTCCATTTCCCGCTGCAGCAATTGCACGAGGTCGTTGTGCATCGCTCCGACGGTGTTCATGAACTTGGCAATCGTCTCGTTGAACTTGGCGAACATCTGTTGCTGGGTTTCCGCGTAATGCCGCGCCAATGTTGTCACGGCGTCGCTGCTATCCGGTCTGACAAATGCGTCTGATTCGAATTGGGGTACGACAGTTGCCAGTGATTTGGATGCCGGGGAAACGTGCATCCGTAGCTCGGCCTCTCCCAACCGTATGCGTGTCAGATCGCCGCGATCTACTGAAAAAGCACATTCGTCTCTGGCAGGTGCCGTCGGGATTAGTAAACGGACGACCCATACACGGTTCGGAACTGCGACTAACGCGGCATGAAACGGTGAGATGCCAGCGCGATCCAGCCGCACCTGGCAATCAGCAGAAGTCCCTAACACCGTTAGGGGCCGGCAAAATGTTCTTGAATCGCCGTCAGGGCCGACAAGCGTAATCTCGGGAAGTTCGTTACCCTGGTATATGGAAGCGGTCGGCGGTACACCGGAAATCAAACGAATTCTTGATCTGCCAATGATCACCGCTTGACCCACGTCCAACCAGCCAAATTGTTGTCGCTCTTGCCTCTCACGATTGCCAGAACTTTGAAGATCAAGGCACATCAGTCTTCCGGCGATGACTTGCAAATATGCGCATCGCGGCAATGCCCGCTCGCGGTCAAGGACGATATCAGAACTTGGGTCGGTGCCAATAAATGCGCAAGGCTTGGAAACACGGACTAAACGGGCCTCATCGCCGCGCTCGTGTCGGAACACTAGCGATCCGACAGCGCCGCATTCATGAAGAAATGACATTGCATTCATGGCGTGAGACTTATTTTACAACATGTGCCGCACGCTCGAAATGGTCTTGCAAATTGAGGTGTGCTGCCATGTGTCTGCACCCGACTCGCGATGGTCAAGCGTAAACCACTCTCGTATAACCGGTACAGGCGGTACATTCCGAAGTTTGAACCAATGGTGCATCCTCGCCGGTTGGACACAACTGCAGTAAAAGGCCTTGTTTGCGATGTTTGCAACGGAGTATTCGCCAACAAATTGTTTGACTCCTGTTAATCCGTGTGGTATTTTACGACTCTAACTGTGCGGCTTGAGAATCTCAGGATGACGGTAAAACGTGGCGACCTTGGATGGGCCACTCGAGCGCGGAAGTTGTCACACCATCGGGAGCAATGCATGGCACTACAATAGAATTTGTTAGACAACTATTAATTAGCCAGTTCAGTAGAATTGGTATCGTCATAGCTCAATCAAGAGCGCAGAAGTCGGCGGTCGAGAAGCGACCCCGATGCTACGGAATAACGGGCCAGGATGGCCGCAGATCATCACCATAGATTGACCTCGGAGTCCTCCCAATGTTGGTTCAACGCCCCGTGTTGGTCGCGAGCAATGCAGCGCTGGCTGCTCAAATCAGCGCACAACTTCAAGTCGGTTCTGGTCGCGATGTCGTATCGTGCTCCTACGAAAACTACCAGCGGCACATCTCCTGGCATCGCCCCGGCGTACTGATGTTGCTGGCCACCGGCAACAATGGCGACGTGGCTCACGCCCACCAATTGGTTCAGGAAGCGCACTTGCGCCGTTCGCCGATGAACGTGGCAATCGTTCACGATCCTGAAAACGCCAATCGTTTGGCGTCATTGGATGAATACATCGAGTGCCGGACCGTTTGGCCGGAGGAATCCGAAGATTTGACCGCGTTCGTGCGCGATTCATCGACCATTGTCCGCCACAATGAGTCAGTGCTTGACTCGCTATCCAGCCGCATCGCCCAACATACGCCGTCGCTGTTGCCTCACGTTAATCGCCTGGCGATGGCCGCCGAGTTTGACGTCACCCTTTTGCTGACGGGCGAGACCGGCACCGGAAAGACCTATCTGGCTCGCTTGCTCCATGAACATTCGCTGCGGCATCGGCACCCGTTTCTCATGGTTCCGTGCGGGGCACAGACGGCCAGCCTTTTCGAAAGTACTTTCTTTGGCCATATTCGCGGAGCATTTACTGGTGCGAACCAGACACGGGTTGGTCGCTTTGCGGCGGCGGGCAAGGGCACGGTATTGCTCGATGAAATCGATGCCCTCGGTCTGGAACAACAGGCAAGTCTGCTTCGGGTGATAGAGACTGGCGAATACGAACCCGTCGGTGGCAACGAGACTCATCACAACGAAGCGCGAATCATTGTGGCCAGCAACGTCAATCTGGAAGAACAGGTCGCAAAAGGTCGTTTCCGACAAGACCTCTATTACCGATTAAACGTGATGACCTTCCACCTGCCGCCACTTCGCAACCGTTGCCAGGACATTCCACTGCTCACACGTGCCATCGTGGCCCGCAACAATGCCAGGTTCGGCAAAGCGCTCTTTGACATTTCACCCGACGCCCTTGCCGCACTGGAAGCGTATCACTGGCCGGGCAACGTCAGGCAACTTGAAAATGTGCTTCAGGAAGCCGTGCTGGTGAGTTCCGGTCCAGAATTGATGCTCCGCGATCTGCCCCTATTGGTAACCGCGGACCCCGTTGCCGAACAGACGGACGGTTCATCGAACGGTGTCGCCACTGCGATGATGGCTACGGACACTTCTCCTACGACCTCGGCCTCTCGCTGCAATCAGTCAGAGCCGGCGGAGACACTCCTCGGCGGCCGCGCGACCTATGAACGCGGATTGATTCAGAGGACTCTGGTCGAGTGTAATCAAAATCGCTCTCGAGCGGCCCGCTCCTTGGGAATCAGTCGGGTGACTCTTTACAAGAAATTGAAGCTGTATCAATTGGTGGACGAGGCGGCGCGGTAACTACCTTCTCGGAAAGTCATCGTTGCATCGGCAATGACTGTCGCTTATTTCAAATCGCGGACAACCTGATCGAACTTCTCAAAGGCCGGACGCTCAAGCGGATGCAACACATCCGCGGATACACCGTGTAATTTGGCCCGCTTCCACGCCTCAAGGGCTTTCTCAGGCCGCTTGGCGGCTTGGTAAGCTTGAGCGAGATGAAAATAGACAGCCGGTCCGGGCGATTCGGCGGCAGCGGATTCCAGATCTTTGATGGCCAATTCGACGGCATTTCCGGACTTCGTTGCCAACCGAGCCACGCCGCGTGTGTCGAGAAGGCCGGCGTCGATCCCCGCGATCTGAGCCGCTCGATTGAGCAATTCCACAGCTTCTTCTGCACGCTCCCCGCGCAATGCCAACAGCCACGCTAGGTTATTCAACGCCGTGATTTGTTTTGGATCCATCTCTAACGTGCGACGATACAGTTGCTCGGATTCGTCGAAACGACCCTGGAAATTGCGTACCGCCGCCATAGCTGCTACCAGGCCGGCAAGGTCGGGTGCCTTTTTCATGGATTCATTGAGCCGTCGTTCCACTCGTTCAAACAATGCATCCGGGCTGCGAATTTCAGCCAAGGCAGAAAGTGCCACATTGGCGACGTCCAACGGCGGAGCATCGGCCCAGATACGGTCGCAGGTTTCGATCGCCTCGACAAAGCGGCGGCGATCCACGAAAAACTGTGCAAGTGCGAGAGCATCGAGAGGCTTACCAGTGGCTTCGGCATTGCGGCGAAACAATGCTTCGGCTTCATCAAACGCTTTGAATTCGTTGAGTAGAATTGCCGCGGGCATTATCAGGGCACCATCCGTCTTGGCATAAGACTGAATCAGTGCTTTGGCCTGAGTGGAATTCCCGTCGGCATGCAATAATCGAGCCTTGAGTTCGTGGGCCACAAATGACTTGGGGTCACGCGATTCCAGTTTCTCAACATATTGGCCCGCTTCCCCGGCAAACCCGCGGCCGATTAGGAAACGAGCGCACCGCGCCAGTTGCTCGGGCGTGTCCGATCCGGGCAAATCCATCATGCTCAGGTAGCGGCGGCGGGCTTGTGTCCAGTTACTCAGTGCCTCGTGAAGCTGGGCAGCCAGATAGTGATCCTCAACAGTCTCCTCGCGTCGTTCGATCAGACCTTCCAGTATCGCCACGGCGGATTGGCGTGACTCTTTGGTGTTTTGCATCGCCAAAATGGTGGCACGGATGCGCTTAAGGCTAGACACCTCGGCCGGTCCAGCAGCGGCGTCGCCATCATTCAATAACGCGAGCGCCTCGGTAGTGCGGGCGGAACCACCTTTGAGTGCGAACACCAAGGCTCGCGTCCGGCGGGCCCATTTTTCGATTTCGGGCGCCTTCGACTTCCATCCGGGCGTCGTCAGTTCCTTGAGCACTTGATCGGCCTGGTCAAATTGCCTGATACGCATGTAAAAAGCCGCGGCACTCCGAAGTGTTTCGACATCGGCGGCATTCGCCTTCAATGCGGCATCAATAAGCTCCTTGGCACGATCTGTCAGGCCAATCGACTCGTAGCAATGAGCCAGCGCCAATCGGGCCGAATCGCCGGTGAGCCGTTTGCTTGCCGACTCGGTTTCGGCCAGGGCGCGTTCTTTTTGGCCCGTGGCAGTCAGGTATTGCACCAGAGCGACCCAGGTATCGGGTACATCGGTAGACAATTCACGGGCACGTTCAAACGCCCTTCCGGCTTCGTCTCGTTTTCCGGTAGTCAGATACACTCGGCCTAACCACAGATGATCGCGGTAATCTTTCGATCCACTTACGACGGTTCCTTCGGCCAAACGAAGAGCGAGCGCATGGTCGTTATTCAGCGCCAGTTCCGTCCCAATTCGCCGCAATTCCGCTGGCAGTAAAGCTGGTTCCGGCTGTCGTTGAATCAGGCTCAGGGCTTCAGCATATCGATGACGTGCATAGAGCAACTCGACTGCCCTACGAAGCGCGACAATGTCGCGATCACCTTCCTGCAAGGCCCGCTGATAACCGGCCAATGCTGCATCGGGTCTATCGTCTACATCGTCAAGGCGAGCCTGGCACAGAATGAGACGCGTCCACTTTGATCGCCGTACGGCGACGTCGGCTAACAGCAAACGCGCCTCCTGTAAACCTGACTTGTCTTTATCCTTTTCGCGTGCCGCCTTGCCGATGAGATAAGATGCCCGAGCATAGCGCCAAAGTGCGCCGTCGTCACCCTCGATATCCTTGATGCTGGCGATGCACTTTTCCATCGTGTCTGCATTGTCACTTTGGGCCGCGATATCGAACAATACAATACGGCACGACAAGTCGTTTGGTCGCTCTTTTGCCACACGTTCCAGCCAACGGCCCGCGAGAGTGGAGTCACCAGCCTGCATCGCAACGGTGGCCAGGCCAAATAACAATCGCGGACGATCGTCGTCGCTGATTTGAGCAGCGCTTTCCGCAATTCGGCTTAAGGCGCTGCCAATGTCCGCCCCGCCCTTTCGACCGAGGATACGCGCTTGAGCCAATAGCAAATCGACCGAGTCTTTGAAGTGTTCCCCGGCCTCCTTCAACAACGACAAAGCCGAATCAGTGTTGCCCGCGCGGTCTTCCAGGGCAGCTAATATGCACCAGGCCTCTAATGGCCGATTTGCTTGCTCGCGGAATTGGCCAAGTACATGTGACTTAGCATTGGCGAAACGATCCGGCCGGTTCTGGGCAGCCAACATTTCGGTGCGCAATACAATCGTTTGCACAGAAACAGGTGGGAGAGCTTCTACTCGCTTCAGGGCGGCGTCAACTTCCGACCAATCGCGGTGACTTTCATCGCGTTCAAGCGTGCGCAACAGCAACAATCTGGCAATCTCGAGTTGCACGCCCTGCGGCGATCCTGACAACCGCATCACCTGCTGGTATTGGTCGAGCGCTTCGGAGTAACGACCGAGTGCTCCCAACATTCCCGCCAAAGCCAGACGGCCAATGGCCGATCGGGAATTTCGCGCGACGACCCGCTGATACGCCGCACGCGATCGATCATAGTCTCCGACTTGCGCGCAACAATAGCCGAGGTCCAAGCCAGCATTCTGCGCCAGTACCGCCGCGAATGAGCCTTCCGTTGAACCGGCGCGTGCCGATAACACCGGGATGGCGCTTTCGAGTAACTCGATTGCCTTCAGCCAACTGCGTTCATGCATCTTCAGTTTCGCACGCAGGCAACTCCGGTCCGCGTCCGGAACGCCAATGCGTTCGAGTCTGACTAGCACCTCTTCGCTTTCCTGTTTTCGGCCCGACAAAGTCAACAACTCGGCCAACTGCCAGAGTAGGTCTGGATGGTCTTTGAGTTTGGCAAGGCCCAGGCGCAAAGCACTGATTGCCGCTTCAGATTGCTTTTGGTCTTGCTCCAGAGCCGCAAGCTGCAGATACAGGCGGGCGTTCGTTGGGTGGAGTTCGCAACCACGCTTCAGTAGTTGTCGCGCTTGTTCGAAATCCTTGTGGATGACGCTCGTAGACGCTGCGGCCAAGATTACATCCGCCGCATCCGGGGCCAACTCGATGGCACTGGCGATGTCGCGATCCGCCGCTTCCGACTCCTTGGGATCATTGGCGACAAGGTATTGACGACGATAATCAGCGCGAACAAGGTAAGCGAGATACGATTTTTTGTTCGCTTCAACCATATCGTCAACAATCAATCGATCCGCTTGCTTATGAATCTCAGAGAGTGTCTCTTTCTTTTCATTCTTGCCGAGAACTTCGACAGTATGGCGTCGCAACATCAACGCTAGATGGCGATAGTTGTCGATCATCGTTGGCGCGTGCGTGATCGCATTTCTGTACTGCAAACGTGCGTCTTCGAACTTGCCTAATCGCTCAAGACAGGAACCCAACAT
>JANLTA010000878.1:0-4026 GCA_031362705.1 Gemmataceae bacterium
CCGACCGGTTTGAAACCGCCGAAGCGTCAACAATAACGGCAGGATAACGGCACCGTCCGTCGCGGCTTTGGCGCTCTTGTCACGATAACTTTTGCCCGCCTGAATCTCCGGGTGTTTTTCGAGGTCTACCATCTCGTCATCGGGCCAGACAGGGGATGGAACTTTGTTGTTGTTCGCGGCAATCGCGTGCGCTTTCAGAATCACCAGCGCCCCATTCTCTTCATCGGGAATGGTCGGCAGTGCGGCGATCCAATCATCCCGGCGCCAACCCGGATCGAGCCGGTCAGTCTCGGCGATGGCGCGATTCAGATCGGAATAACTGTTGACGAGCGTGGCGACAAACAGGGCCAATACGACGACGGCGAAGATGGATATCCCGATCAGCGTTCGCCGTGACACATATTTTCGGAGTGTGCGGAAGATCACGACCATTGACTCTGAAGGGATGGATCGCTTTGCCTACAGATGCGGCTCATGGGCGGCCATGTGCTATGGACGTTATACGATTTGGCATAGTGCAGCTCCGCTCACTCAGGAGGCGGAACGCGAATGCAATATGACTACGTCGGCATCACGGTACAACAGAGTCTTATCGCAAACGCCCGCTGGCCGGATAGCCTGACGGCTACGGTTTCCCATGCGTCTACCACGTCTCACACGTCGAAAGCTGGTCATTGCCGGCATCCTGGTCGTCATGCTGGCGGCGGTAAGTGTTGTGGTGCTTGTCGCCCAAATTGGCCGCATTGCACCATCAGACCCAGTCTTGCATCACGGCAAGAAAAGGGACGACGCAATCGAAGTCATATTGAACGGCCCGTTTCCGTTAAATGAACGCATTTCCCTGAGAGCTTGTGCATCGGAGCTAGTCGTCCCGATGCAATGCGCGCTGAGTCAGAGTCGGTGGGACGCACAAATTCTGGTGGTGTTTTCGTTCATTGGGGATACCAATCCACAAAGACGGATCGACGTCGAGATTGTGGCGCTTGATCAGAATGGAACGGTGATTGCTCGCCGAAAACGAGTACACACGGATCAACGATGTGCCGAACCTTATGTGTGGGGTAGCCTCACATATTGTCAGCCTCTCGCCAACATAGCACAATGCCGCATTGAGCGCGCGGAGCTGCTGAAGGCCATTACAAGAATAGTCGTCACATTTCGACCGGGCCTAGCGAATGCCTTTGAAGCCAACTAGGGCCGTTCCAAAAGACTGGTCCATTGCCGTTTGTACGCTTGTGGCGAAGTCCCAAGTCTGAACACGACGAGAATCTACGGTGCGCGATATTCGACAGAAGAACTTGGATGAGAGCGGCGGAAGTCGTAAACGATGAAAAGCACAACGGCCATGGTGAGGAGGTAGAGCCACCACGGCGGGCCCGGAGGATTCAGTGGCCATTGATTGAAGTCAATCCGGGTCTGCTGCGTCTCCTTGTCTTTAGGATGAGTAACAGTCCAGAAACTTGCTCCATCGCCTGACCATCCTCCAAAGCGGCCACCCGGCACACGTCGTCGCTCGATGCCCGTGTCGGCGTCAATCAAAACCATATGGATCGAGATATTGTCCACATAGCGATAGATTTCTGTCGTCCACCTTCGCAGCCAATGCGGCAGGTCAAGGACCCTTCGGTCACAGGCAACATACCAGGGATGATCGTGTACAAAGGACCGCTCGCAAGGAACCAACCAACCCGACTTCTCACTCGCAATAACGGCGCCCGAGTGTGCATCGCGCAATGCCCATGTATGGTTATTGTGTTCATTTGTCACCATGTATCGGCCATCCGGCGAGAATTGCACTATGTACGGTTCATGGTCCCAAGTCCAATCAACGGCAGCAGGCGGTCGCGTCGTCATATCCCAGATGCGCGGTCGGTCGCCACCGGTCACGAACAGACGGCTGCCATCTGGGGACAGAGACGCGTGCCAATCTTTGACTGGTGCACGATCGCAAAGGATCTCTCCTTGGGATCGACCATCAGGCAGTGAATAAGCTGTCACTCGGACTTCCGTTCTCTCCCGATCAAAGCGACCGATTAACAATTGGTTTCCCGGGGTAAACGCCAACGTCGCGACTTCCGCACCCGGCACGGCAAGAGTCGCCTGCCGCATGCCAGCGGCAACATTCCACAGCTCAACATTGTCTTTTCCCGAAGGTGCCGCGATAAGCCAAGCTCCATCCGGACTTGCATAAACATCGAGGCGGGGATTCGACTTTGCATTCGATGGGAGTGCTTGTGTCTTAAATTGTTCTCGCCCTTGCGGCAGCGCGATGACATGAACGCGGTATCCGCTATCAACCCATGCCATCCACGTCGCGTCAGGAGGGGATGCTACGCTATGCCGTCCGCGCGTTCTGTCTGGAGTTGGGATTACCGACCATTCATCTCTTGCAAAATCAATCCGCCATGCTTCGTCGCAAAGAGTTTGATCCATACTCATGTAAATGGTCCAGTCGCCATGGGGCGACCAGACCTCAAAAAACGGCATACTGGTTTGATGCACAAGACGCGAACGTGTTCGTGTCGGCCGCTCGGGCCAAACCCACCAATAGCACCATGCCGCCACGACGATAAACACAACGCCGGCGGCCCGGCCAAATGGTCCGAATACAAATCGAAACAGCGAGCGCAGCGTGCGAATCATTGCGCCAATCTACTGTGTGCGACACGTCGCAGGCCAGATCCAGGCATAGTGACGCCCCCAAGTGCCGTCAGCTGAATCATCGGAACATGGCAACCTACTCACCTCGGAAGTTCACCAGCAACAACTGCGAAAATGTCATCGAGGCAAGCGGCGATAGTCAGTGTGACGCGTAGCACAAGCCGTCAGGATGCTAGTCCGATAGTGTGACGCCTTTATCTGTTTACGATCCAGAGCGTATTCGAGCCATTGCACTGTACGAGCGACTTCGACCAGGAATGACAGGCGTGATGAAACAGAAGTTGCTCGACGAGACAAATGGATTTGCACTTGCCGCCATGTGTAGTTGCTTTTGGCCGACAATTGGGCATTAGTCTCCGGGAACAACGCCATTGGCCATGAACTCCGACCCTCACCGTCTCATCGCCGGCCCGTATCGAGCGCCCCCACTTCATCGTGGTGACCGCGCCGTGTGCCTGTACCGCGATTGCACCGGTATAGTTACCAATTGGACGAACGCCCGCATTCCGTGGCCACGTTGCCGAGGCATTTGAAGAGGTGCAGGGTCTGGCTCAATGCTAGCATTCGAGACCATCGACGCCAAAGAGCGGTTCGGTATGCATCATCTGCTGAAGGGCCGGGCTTCGGTCATGGCAGCCGCCGTGATCGAAGGAATGCATCCTTGGCGTCCTCGGTCAGGCGATACCCTGGGCTTCCACTGGCGAGTTTGCGGAGGAGCTCATTTGCGTCCGGCGTGCCGATTCGCTCCAATAGTTCGACGGATCGCAATACACATAACACTTCAGGGTCGGTGACGATGTCGCTGCGGTCGAGTACTTCCTTGAGTCGGCGAGCGGCTTCGGGTTGCAATGGTTCTTTCTCGAGCGATTCCAGCGCAGGCCGGGCCAATTCCGCCAATTTCTCGAGTTCCGCGGATGCTGCCTGGCGTGTTTTGAATTCGCCGTTTTCGAGGTCGGCAACCAACTGTTTCATGCGCGGCGCGAGATCGGGTCCTGCCGGGACCACGTGCCTTGTCAGCAGTGTGATAGCTGCGGCCGGGTTCCGAGCAAGTGACTCCATCGCGCGGTATGCCGTTGGTGGGTCGGCTTTCAACTGCTCCCATAATTGCGCTGATTCGAGCGCGTTCGGGGCTGGTTCACTACGCACTGGCGAAGGCAAATCCCACAGCAGTATGGTGCCGTCGCCATGGCCAGTTGCTAATTGCCGACCGTCACCTCGAAAGGCAAGTGTCGTGACGACATTTTCCACATCGTGAATCGTGGTGACGATGTCCCCGACACAATTTCGGACATCGATCCGAGAATCCCACGGGATAGCAATTAGTCCATTGGATGAAAGGCAGAACTGAAAGTGCATCGACTTCAG
>JANLTA010000898.1:0-15251 GCA_031362705.1 Gemmataceae bacterium
CGACATTGCCAAGGCCGTCACCGAGTTTAAAGCGGGTAAAGTCGAATACCGCAGCGACAAGGGCGGCAACGTTCACGCGGGTGTCGGCAAGCTGAGCTTTGATGAAGAAAAGCTCACACACAACATCCAGGCGTTTGTCGATCAGGTTCGTGCATCCAAGCCGTCCGGTGTGAAAGGGCACTTTGTCCAATCCGTCACGGTGTCGGCCACGATGAGCCCAGGCATTCCGGTAACTGCATAAAAGAGCCTACTGAATACAAAGTCCGCGCGTTGCAACGTGCGGACTTTTAGGAATCGTTATGAGCAAGCAAGTCAAGCAAATGCAGATGGACGCTCTGCACGCCGAATTCAAGGACGTGCGGGATATGGTGTTCCTCACGTCCAAAGGTGTGGACGTGCAGACGGAAAACACCATGCGCCTGGCCATGCGCAAGAAGAACATGCGCCTGCAGATGGTGAAAAATAGCTTGCTCCGCCGCGTGTTCGGCGGAATGGGCGTGACGGTGCCCGATAGCGTGTGGGCCGAGACCACGGTCGTCGCCTGGGGCGGCGATAGCATCAAAAGCCTGAGCAAAGAACTCGAAACGCAGCTCAAGCACGAGAAGCTGCGAGACAAATTCAAAGTCAAGTCGGTTTTGGCCGACGGTGCCACGGCGACCTTCGCCCAGGCTCTCGTCATGCCGACACGCCTTGAAGCCATCGGCGAGATCATCGCGATGGCGATGGGGCCAAGCTCGGCTATCGCCGGTTGCCTCGCAAGCCCCGGCGGGCAAATCGCCAGCCAGATCGCCACTATCGGCGAAAAAGGCGTGGAAGCCACGCCTGCGGCTTAGTCACAAATCTATTACGCGCGTCCGCCAAGCTTCAGGCGGCATTGATTGAAAGGGACCGGAGATATGGCTGAAGAAACGAACTTTGCCGCCGACATTAAAGAACTCGGCGACAAGATTGCCGCGCTGACTTTGATCAAAGCGGTTGAACTCAAGGATTACTTGAAGGCTCAATACAAGATTGAGCCTGCGGCTGGCGGCGCAGTCATGATGGCTGGCCCGGCGGCGGCGGCGGAGAAGCCGGCCGAGAAGACCGAGTTCACTGTTGTACTAGCCAGCTATGATGCGGCCAAGAAGATCAACGTGATCAAGGTGGTTCGCGAACTCACCGGGTTGGGCCTGAAGGAAGCCAAGGATTTGGTCGAAGGCGCACCGAAAAACGTGAAAGAGAACATCGCCAAGGACGAGGCCGAGAAGATCAAGAAGCAGCTCGAAGATGGCGGAGCCAAAGTCGAGCTGAAGTAACCCGACCAACTAAAAATCGAGCGTGGCGGAAGTGGGCCAATGGGCCGATTTCCGCCGCGTTCGCATTTGTATTTGTAAATAGTACAAATGTTCACTGGACGCCCGATCCGGTGCCTACGTAAACTTGGAGCGTACTATGTCCACCCGACTCCTAGCGCTTCAACGCCAGTATCTCAGGAACGACGGCCATCCGACCGCGCTAATCCGCGCGATCGCGACTGCCGCCGATCATAGCCGCACGGATGCCGCACCGAGTCGATTCTCCAGGACTGTCTGCTGATTGTTTCACCGACGACCGACGGGCCGCGCCTAACGGGGTATGGGGCGAGTTCGCGTCAACGTCAACACATATCGGGAGCCGTGCGCCATGGGTATTCTGGCACAACGCACTATCAAGCCAACGAAGGTTCGCAACTTTGGCCGGGCCGGCGACGCCGTCGAAGTGCCGATCCTGACCGAAGTTCAGACTAAATCATACGATCGATTCTTGCAACTCGATTTGGCCATCGATAAGCGCGAGAAGGACGTTGGTCTCGAAGGCGTGATGCAAGAGATCTTCCCGATCGAAAGCTACGACAAGAAATTGCGCGTCGAGTATCTCCGTTATGAACTCGGCAAACCCCGTTACGATCCGACGGAATGCCGGCAGTTGCGACTGACCTACGGTCGGCCGTTCCGCGTGTGGCTGCGCCTGGTCAAGGATCAGCCAGTCGAGGAAGAAGTATATCTCGGCGACATGCCGATCATGATTGGCGGCGGCGAGTTCATCATCAATGGTGCCGAGCGCGTCGTGGTCAGTCAGCTCCACCGTTCGCCGGGTGTGGATTTCGTCACGGATAGCGAAGCCCAGGATCGCCGTTCGTATTCCTGTCGAGTCATCCCAGAACGCGGCAGTTGGGTGGAGATCAACGTCACCAAGAAAGAGACGCTCGGCGTCCGCATCGACCAGTCCGGCAAGTTCTCGGCGATGACCTTGCTGCGGGCGATGGACGCCAAATATTCCACCGATGAGCAGATTCTCCGCACTTTTCACGACGACGACATTCACACACTCAAGACCACCGGCCACGGTTTCCGCGACAAAGTTGTCGGCACGCCCGAGGCACCGAACGTTGCCGTGGGCGATGTCATCGACGACAAGACCGGCGAAGTATTTCTGGATAGCGGGCAGAACTTTACACCGGAAGCCATCGACAAGATTTTGGCCGCCAACGTCGGCGAAGTGACATTCCTCAAAGCGCCAAAAGAACGGCTGATCATCCAATCCTTGGGTGAAGACAACACGCGGACTCACGAAGAGGCGTTGCTCAAGATCTACCAGCGGCTTCGACCGGGCAACCCGCCGCAACTGGAGAAGGCCAAGGAACTGTTCCGCGAGAAGTTCCAGGACGCGAATCGGTATCGTCTCGGCAAGGTCGGCCGCATGCGCATCAATCGCAAGTTCGGTCTCAAGACGCCGGAAACCGAAATGTGTCTGACGTCCGGCGACTTCGTCGCGGCCATCAAACACTTACTGGGCTTGCGCGAAACCAAGGGTGCGGTGGATGACATTGATCATCTGGGCAACCGCCGGCTGCGCACAATCGACGAGTTGGCCGCGGACGAATTGCGCAAAGGCTTCCTGAAGCTGCGTCGCACCGTGCAGGAGCGCATGAGCATCCGCGACCAGCAGGACATGACGCCCCGCTCGCTTATCAATCCGAAGAGCGTGTCGGCGGCCATTGAGTACTTCTTCGGTCGTAGCGAGCTCAGTCAGGTCGTGGACCAGACCAATCCGCTATCGCAACTCACGCACGAACGCCGGCTTTCGGCACTCGGGCCAGGCGGCTTGAACCGCAAGCGAGCCGGCTTCGAAGTGCGCGACGTGCATATTTCGCATTATGGTCGCATCTGTCCGATCGAGACGCCGGAAGGTACGAACATCGGATTGATTTCGAGCCTATCCGTCTATGCCAAGGTGGATGATTACGGCTTCCTCGTGACGCCGTACCGCAAGGTTCACAACAGGAAGCTCGGTTCCGGCAAAGACGACATCCACTGGCTGCGTGCCGATGACGAAAACGAGCTTCACATCACGCCGGCCGACACGCATGTGGAGCATGACAAAGTCGTGGCCGATCGCGCCAACACGCGCTTTGCCGGCGAGTTCACCAACGAGCCAGCCGAGAAAATTCAGTACATCGACGTGTCGCCAAAGCAGATGGTCGGCGTGTCGGCAGGTCTGATTCCGTTCCTTGAGCATGACGACGCCAATCGCGCGCTCATGGGTTCCAACATGCAGCGGCAAGCCGTGCCGCTGCTGGTGACCGAAGCGCCGCTGGTGGGCACCGGCCTCGAACGCGACGTTGCCGCCAACTCCGGTATGCTCGTACGGGCCGAGAAGGCGGGCACGGTCACCTACGTGGACGGCGAACGCATCCGTGTCGATGAGCGCGAGTACATTCTGCGTAAGTTTACCGGACTGAACGAGCGCACGTGCCTCAACCAGAAGCCCATCGTGAAGATGGGCCAGAAGGTCAAGAAAAATCAGATCATCTCCGACGGTGCCGCAACGTGCGACGGCGAATTGGCTTTGGGCCGAAACGTACTCGTCGCGTTCATGTCGTGGGATGGTTATAACTTCGAAGACGCGATCATCATCTCCGAACGTCTCGTGCATAATGACACTTACACGTCATTGCACATCGAAGAGTTCGAGATCGAGATTCGGGAAACGAAGCTCGGCAAGGAAGAGTTCACCCGCGACATTCCCAACGTGTCGCCGAAGGCGTTGAACAATCTCGACGAACACGGCGTGGTAGCGGTCGGCACATTCGTGAACCCCGGCGACATCCTCGTCGGCAAGGTGTCGCCAAAGTCGCGCAGCGAGTTGACACCCGAAGAAAAGCTGTTGCATGCCATCTTCGGCCGAGCGGGCGAAGACGTGAAGAACGATAGCCTTGAAGTGCCGTCCGGCGTCGAAGGCGTAGTCATCGATACGCAACGGTTCAGCCGGCGTTCGAGCCTGACCGAAGACGAACGCAAGGAAATCGACAAGCAGCACAAAGATTTTGAGAGCCTTTACAACAAAAAGATCACCGAGCAGTTCCGCGCAATGGTCACAGAATTGTGCGAAGTGCTGGACAAAAAGGAAATCAAAGACCCGGTTACCGGCAAGAACCTGGGATCGGACAAGGATGAGAAAGTCGTCGCCGAACAGGCGCTGTCGTTCAAGCTCGATAGCATCGATATCCGCAGCCCCGAACGGCTCAAGGCGTCGCAAGAACTTTTCGTGCGGCACCACGACCGGCTGACTTTCTATGCCGAGGAGCGCGAACGCAAGCTCAACGTGCTGAAGCGCGGCGATGAACTGCCATCCGGCGTGCAGCAGATGGTCAAGGTCTACGTAGCCACCAAGCGCGTGATTTCGGTCGGCGACAAGATGGCTGGTCGGCACGGCAACAAGGGCGTCATCAGCAAGGTGCTGCCCGTGGAGGATATGCCCTTCCTCGCCGATGGTACACCGGTGGACATTCTGTTGAACCCGCTGGGAGTGCCCAGCCGAATGAACGTGGGCCAGATTCTAGAAACGCACTTGGGTTACGCCGCTTCCAAGTTGAACTTCAAGGCCATCACACCGGTCTTTGATGGTGCGACCGAAGAGGAAATCCACGACTGCATGAAAGAAGCCGGCATTCACTCCAGCGGTAAATCGGTGCTGTTCGATGGCCGCACCGGCGACGCCTTCGAGCAGATGGTGACGGTCGGCTACATCTACATGCTGAAGCTGCATCACCTGGTGGACGACAAGGTCCACGCACGGGCAACGGGGCCTTACTCGCTCATCACGCAGCAGCCGCTCGGCGGCAAGGCCCGCTTCGGCGGTCAACGCTTCGGCGAAATGGAAGTGTGGGCGCTCGAAGCCTACGGTGCCGCTTACGTGCTGCAAGAATTGCTCACTGTGAAATCGGACGACGTCGAAGGACGCACGAAAATTTACGAGAGCATGGTCAAGGGCGAGAACACGCTCGAAGCCGGTACGCCCGCTAGCTTCGATGTGTTGACGCATGAAATTCGGGGCTTGGGCCTGAACATGCAGTTGGAAAAGAAGCAACGGATTTAAATGTCCTGAGTCGGACGGGGTCGAACACACAGAGGCAATAATCCGGTGGCGAGAACGCGACACCGGATGAAGGACAAAGGACTAGCACATGAGTACTTCCGCCGCCAATGCCGCCGCCGCAGGTGAAGCTGGTTACGATCGCATCAACGATTACGGCGCGGTCCGCATTAGTTTGGCCAGTCCGAGCGACATCCGCAATTGGTCGTTCGGCGAGGTCAAGAAGCCGGAGACGATCAACTACCGCACCTACCGTCCGGAAAAGGACGGTTTGTTCTGCGAGCGCATTTTCGGGCCTGAAAAGGATTGGGAGTGCGGCTGCGGCAAATACCGCGGCATGAAGTATAAGGGCATGATCTGTGACCGCTGCGGCGTTAAAGTCACGCATTCGCGCGTCCGCCGCAAGCGCATGGGCCACATCGAGTTGGCCGCCTCCGTCGTTCACATCTGGTTCTTCAAGGCAATGCCCAGCCGGCTTGGCACGCTGCTCGACATGAAGACCACGAGCCTGGAAAAGGTCGTGTACTTCCAGGATTATGTTGTTGTCGATCCCGGCCAAACGCCGCTCAAGGCCCGGCAACTGCTCACCGAAGACGAATTCCGCAAGGCTCGAACCGAGTACGGCGACGCTTTCGAAGCCGACATGGGTGCCGGCGCGATTCGTAAGCTGCTTGAAAAACTCAACCTCGTGGATGAGTCGGTCGTTCTGCGTGATAAACTCTATGCCGAGAGCAGCAAGGAAAAACCCAGCAAAGCCAAGCTGAAGGATTACGTCAAGCGACTCAAGACCATCGAAAGTTTGCGTGACAGCAGCAACAAGTGCGAATGGATGGTGCTGGAGTGCATCCCGGTGATTCCGCCGGATTTGCGACCGCTCGTGCTGCTGGATAGCGGCAACTTCGCCACCAGCGACTTGAACGACCTTTATCGCCGCATCATCAACCGCAACAACCGACTCAAGAAGCTCGTTGATCTTAACGCGCCGGAAGTCATCATTCGCAACGAAAAGCGGATGTTGCAGCAATCGGTCGATGCCCTGTTCGACAATAATCGCTGCAAACGGCCTGTGCTAGGCAGTAGTAATCGGCCCCTGAAGTCACTCACCGACATGATCAAAGGCAAGCAGGGCCGGTTCCGTGAGAACTTGCTCGGCAAGCGCGTGGACTACTCCGCTCGCTCGGTCATCGTCGTCGGTCCGGAATTGAAATTGCACCAGTGCGGTCTGCCCAAAAAGATCGCGCTCGAGTTGTTCCAGCCATTCATCATTCGCCGACTCAAGGAATTGGGCCATGCCGACACGATCAAGTCGGCCAAGAAGATGCTGGAGCGCAAGGATGACCAGGTCTGGGATATTCTCGAAGAAGTGACGCGAAGTCACCCGGTTCTGCTGAATCGCGCTCCGACTCTGCACCGCATGGGTATCCAGGCGTTCGAGCCGACGCTTATTGAAGGTAACGCCATCCGCATTCACCCGCTGGTGTGCAAGGGTTTCAATGCCGACTTCGACGGCGACCAGATGGCCGTCCACTTGCCGCTATCCATTGAAGCGCAGGTCGAAGCCAACGTGCTGATGATGTCCACTAACAACATCTTCAGCCCAGCCAACGGCCATCCGATCATCACGCCCAGCCAGGATATCGTGATGGGTTGTTACTACCTCACCGCTCAGCGCGGTGAAATGGGCGACAAAGTCGAAGCCGGCGACAGCATGATCTTCCACAACCCGGCCGAGGTCTTCACGGCATTTTCGCTGGGCAAACTCGGCGTGCACGCGCCCGTGCTGGTGCGGCTGCCGATTGAGAAGAAGTTCATCACGGAAATCAAGGCCGAGAAGGATAAGACAGTAGTCGATGAAATGCCGCGCAAGCCAAATGGATTAGTTAAGACCACGGTCGGCCGCGTGATCTTTAACGACATCTTGAATGTTAAGATGGCGTTTTACGATCTGCCGTTGTCGTCCAAGCACTTGAGCCGGATTATTGCCGACTGTTACCAGTTGCTCGGCCGGCGCGAGACGATCCATCTTCTGGACCGCATGAAAGAGACCGGCTTCCGCGAATCGACGCGGTCGGGCCTGAGCTTCGCCACCGACGACTTGCGCACGCCCGCCAATAAAGAAACAATGCTCAAGGACGCCGAGAAGCGCGTCGAAAAGGTACTCAAGCAGTACGAGCGCGGCATTATCACGAACCAGGAACGCTACAACCGCGTGTTGGACGAGTGGACCAGCGTCCGCGACGACATTACCAAGCAAATGATGACGCTGCTCAAGGACGACAAGCGCGGCGGCAAGCCATACTTAAATCCGATTTTCCTGATGGCCCACTCGGGTGCCCGCGGTGGTGTCGAGCAAATTCGTCAGTTGGCCGGAATGCGTGGCCTCATGGCCAAGCCGTCAGGGCAGATCATTGAAACGCCGATTAAGGCCAACTTCCGCGAAGGTCTGTCGGTGTTGGAGTACTTCTCCAGTACCCACGGTGCACGTAAAGGCTTGGCTGACACGGCACTCAAGACGGCCGACTCGGGTTACCTCACGCGCAAACTTGCCGACGTGGCGCAAAACGTCGTGGTCACGTGCCACGATTGCGGCACCACGCAGGGTATTACCAAGGGCGTGTTGTACAAGGGTGAAGAAGTCGAACGGCCGATCAGCGACTCGATCCGTGGCCGGGTGGCCCGCAACCCCGTTTACGATCTCGACGGCAAGTTGATCGTGGACGAAAACGCGATGATCACTCCGGATATGGCTCGCCGGATCGAGCGGGCCGGCATTGATAAGATCATCGTCCGCAGCCCCATGACTTGCCAGGCAACGCTTGGTGTGTGTCGGTCCTGTTACGGCATGGATATGTCTTCGGGCACGTTGGTCGAAGATGGCATGGCCGTCGGCATCATTGCCGCTCAGTCGATCGGCGAGCCGGGTACGCAGTTGACCATGCGTACATTCCATATCGGCGGCGTGGCCAAGGGCGAAGTTGAGGAAAGTGAACTCAAGCCCAAGAAGGCCGGAACCGTCAAGTTCGAGCGCATCATCGCGGTCATCAATAATATTGGTGAGCGCGTAGCTCTCACACGCAACGGCGAAGTGCTAATTCTCGGTCCGAACAAACAGCCGCTGGAGTCATACCCGATTTCCAACGGCTCGATCCTAACGGTGGACGATGGTCAGGCCGTGCAGCCCGGTCAGGTGATCGCCAAGTGGGATCCGCACATGACGCCGATCATCGCGGAGTCCGCGGGTCGGGTCAAGTTCGTGGACATCATCAAGGGCGAGACCCTCAAGGAAGAAAAAGACAACACGGGCATGTCGCGGTTGATGATTCAGGAACACAAGGGCGACTTGCACCCTCAGATCGTCATCGAGGACGACCGCGGCCAGAGCCTGGCGGCGTACTACATCCCGGAACGGGCTTACCTTGAAGTGCGCAACGGCGATCAGATTACGGCCGGCACCTTGCTCGCCAAGACACCGCGGGAAGCTAAAGGTACGCAGGACATCACCGGCGGTTTGCCCCGAGTTACTGAGATCTTCGAAGCTCGTAAGCCTCGCGACCCGGCGGTCATGGCTGAGGTCGAAGGTCGTGTCCGTCTTGGTGAACGAAAACGCGGCAAACGCACGATTTGGGTTCAACCGGAAGACGCCGCCGGCAAGCCCATCGGCACGGAAATCGAGCATCAAGTGCCGAATAACGCCCACATGCGGGTGCACACGGGAGACTATGTCAAAGCAGGCGACGCCTTGGTGACCGGGCCATTGGTGCCGCACGATATCCTGCGCATTTCGGGCACGGAAGCTGTGCAACTGTACCTGCTCCGCGAAGTCCAGGCGGTGTACCGCAGCCAGCGTGTGGATATCGACGACAAGCATATTGAGATCATCGTTTCGCAGATGTTGCGCAAGATCCACGTGCAGGACATGGGTGACACCGGCTTGTTGCCGGGTTCGGTCATGGACAAGTTTGAGTTCCAGAAGGTCAATGACCGGCTGATGGCCGAGTGCGTGAAGATCAAGAACCCTGGCCAATCGCACTTCACCGATGGCAAGATCGTCAGCCGTGAGGCTTACGAAGAAGAGCGTGCGCGTTGCGACGCCGAGGGCATCAAACATCCGACGCAGACGCATCCGGTGCCGGCCACCTGTCAGACGGTGTTGCTGGGCATCACCAAAGCGTCGGTGCAGTCGGAGAGTTTTATCTCCGCCGCGAGTTTCCAGGAAACGACCAAAGTACTCACCGAGGCAGCCCTGGCTGGCAAGATCGACGAGCTGGTTGGTTTGAAAGAAAACGTGATTCTCGGGCACTTGATCCCGGCCGGTACCGGCTTCCGCATGTTTCAGGATGGCGAAGTCCGGATTAACGCTCAGCCACTCTCGGATGACGAGGAATTGGTGGCCGACATGGATGGTACGGCCGCGCTGGCTGGATCGCGAAGTTGAGGCCGATTTTCCCCTTGTGGGGAGACGCCGAGTTTGTATCCTAGCCCAATCCCGCCCAACGGCGGGGCTAAGCGACTGTGTGGAGTTTCGATGCCGACGATCAATCAACTCGTGCGCAAGCCACGGGTAGTCCAGAAATCACGATCTAAGCACCCGGCCATGCAGGGATGCCCGCAGAAACGCGGCGTGTGCTTGCAGGTCAAGACGATGACGCCCAAGAAGCCGAATTCGGCGCTGCGTAAAGTTGCGCGCGTCCGCCTTTCCAACGGCATCGAGGTCACGGCATATATCCCAGGCGAAGGCCACAATCTGCAGGAGCACTCGATTGTGCTTGTGCGCGGCGGCCGCGTCCGGGACTTGCCGGGCGTCCGCTATCACATTGTCCGCGGCGTACTCGACTCGCAGGGTGTTTCCGACCGTAAGCAGGCTCGCTCCAAATACGGCGCGAAAATGGACGGCAAGTAATGCCACAATTCTCGTTAGCCGCGGAGACCGCCATGCAGACGATGCAACTGACGCTCGTCGTGGAGTTCGACTGCGGCCTGTGCAGCGGCTCCATTTCCGCAACTTTGCATTGCCAGGGCGACCTGGACGAACTCGAAGGCTTCCCGCGCGTGCCGATCCGTTGCCCGCATTGTGTCCGAACCAACGACGTGGCCTTCGATGCCGAAGGCGCTGTCCACAGCGTTGTGGCCCGACCACGACCCATTACCGAACCGATTTGGAACTAAACTACAGCCATGGCCAAGAACCTCACTGCCAGTTACACGACCCTCAAACCGGATACCCGGTACAACTCGCTGCTTGCCAGTAAATTCGTCAATTGCCTCATGTACGACGGCAAGAAAGCGACTGCAACGAGGTGCTTTTACGGCGCTCTCGAACAAATCAAGAAGCGAATGCCCGACATTTCGCCAATTGACGTGTTCACCGGCGCAGTCGAGAACGTCAAGCCGAGCGTAGAAGTTCGCTCCCGCCGCGTCGGCGGTGCCAATTATCAGGTGCCAATGCAGGTCAACCGCAACCGCCAGCAGAGCCTTTCAATTCGCTGGCTAATCGGTGCCGCCCGCAGTAAGTCGGGCAAACCGATGTTCATGTGCCTTGCCGACGAACTGATGGCTGCCTACCGCCGGGAAGGCGAAGCCATGTCGAAACGCGACCAGACGATCAAGATGGCCGACGCCAATAAGGCGTTCGCCCACTTCGCCTGGTGATTTGTCCATTGCCCGTTGTCCGTGGTCCGTTGCCAAGCGTCGCTGGCCGTGGACCACGGATTTTTTGTGTTTACAACGGACAACTGACAACGGACCACGAACACCGCCATGGCCAAAGCTGTCGCTGCATTTGATTTGAGCCGCTTGCGGAACCTCGGCATCATCGCGCATATCGATGCGGGCAAAACTACGACTACCGAACATTTGCTCTTTTACGCCGGGGTGAAACACAAACTAGGCGAAGTCGATTCCGGCACTACCGAAACCGATTACGATCCCGAAGAACAGCAGCGCGGCATCACGATCTACAGTGCCTGCATCCCGTTCACCTGGCGCGAATGCACCGTGAATCTGATTGACACCCCCGGCCACGTGGATTTCACCGCCGAGGTCGAACGCAGTCTGCGCGTCCTTGATGGTGCAGTTGTCGTTTTTGATGCGCAGAAAGGCGTGGAAGCACAATCGGAAACGGTTTGGCGGCAAGCCGACAAATACAAAGTGCCGCGGATGGCGTTCATCAACAAGATGGACGTGGTCGGGGCCAATTTCGCCAACGCTATTGCGGAAATTGCCGAGCGGCTCGAAGGAAAGCCCGTGCCATTGGTGGTGCCAATCGGTGCCGGGTCGATCAAAGACAGCCAGAAACCGTTCGCGGGCGTCGTCGATGTTCTGGAAAACGTCGCGCTGTATTTCGACGATCTCGGTCGAAAGATTCGCCGCGAGCCGTTGCCCGACGACATGGTCGACGAAGTGCACCACTACCGCGAATTGCTGTTTGATGCTCTCACATCACATGACGAACAAGACCGCATCACGTCACTGTTGCTCGAAGGCAAGGAAGCACCGCTAGACAAAGTGAAAGCGCTGATCCGCGAATTGACGATCAAACAGTTGATTCAGCCGGTGCTGTGCGGATCGGGGCGGGAACACATTGGCATTCAGCCCTTGCTAGACGCCGCGTGTGAGTACTTGCCGAGTCCGCTCGATCGGCCACCCATTGTCGGGCATCATCCCAAAAAAGAAGGCAAGGAAGAGAAACGAAAAACCGACCCGCGCGAGCCGTTCTGCGGGCTGGTCTTCAAGATCGTCGCCCATCCGAATGGCGAGCGCTACTTCATCCGTGTTTATTCCGGCACACTGAAACCCAATAGCCGTGTCACGAATGCAGGCAAAGACGTGAAGGAACTGATTCCCAAGCTCTTCCACGTTCATGCCGATCCGGCCCGCGATTTGGAGGAAGTGCCGGAAGCCCCGGCCGGCGACATTGTCGCTGTCATCGGTTTGAAAGACTCCGCCACCGGTGACACATTGTGCGACACGCAGCATCCCATTCTGCTGGAGCCGATTCAATTCGCGGAAGCCGTGGTGAGTCAATCAATCGAGCCGGAAAGTTCGGGCGACAAGCAGAAGCTCGCCGACGTGCTGACACTACTCGGCCGGGAAGATCCGACGTTCCGTTGGAAAACCGATCCCGAAACCGGCCAGACCCTGATGAGCGGCATGGGCATGTTGCACCTGGAGGTGAAACGCCACCGCATGGAGCGCGACTTCCGCCTGAAGCCGCGGGTCGGCAAACCGCGTGTCAGTTACCGGGAAACTCTCAAGTCACCGATCACCAGTGTGGGCGAGATCGACAAACGGACGGCAAGCGGCCAGGGGCTGTATGGCCGGCTCACGATAGCATTCGACAACCAGCGTGGCGGCGGCATCAAAGTCACCAACAAGATGAAGCCCGATGTGATTCCCGCAAATCTGCTCGCCGCCGCGGAGCGCGATTTGCTCTCCGCACTGCAATCCGGCATCATGGGCTACCCGACGTTGGACATGCAGGCGACGATCCTCGATGCCAAGCATGATGACACACTCTCCAATGAAATTGCCTTTGGTGCGGCCGCGTCGGACGCCCTGATGAAGGCGTCACGCGACAATATGCTGGTGCTGGAACCGATCATGCATCTCGAAGTCGCGGTTCCCGACGAGTTTTACGGCGGCATTACCGGCGACTTGAATAGCCGCCGCGCGGAAATCACCGAGACGCATCCGCGCGGCAAATGGTGGATCGTGACAGCACGAGTGCCGCTCGCCCGGATGTTCGACTACGCCGACCGCCTGCGCAGCCTCAGCCAGGGCCGGGCCAGTTCCAGCATGTCGCCGCACTCGTATGCCCCTGCCCCGGACGACGTGCAGCGGGCGTTTTATCTCGGCGAAGTGAGTTGATCGGGGATGGATTGTGATGCGGCCAGTTGACCCACAATTTGAGGCTCGCGTCCGTACCAGTTTCGCTTCGCAATCGATCATGACGACGATTGGCGCGACGATGACGCGTGTCGCCGTTGGCGAGGTAGACATCGAACTGCCTTTTCGCGGCGACCTTAGCCAGCAAAACGGTTACATCCACGCCGGCGTTATCTCCACTATTCTCGATAGCGCCTGTGGTTATGCAGGTTACACGCTGATTCCCGCAGCCGCCAACATGCTCACGGTGGAGTTCAAGATCAATCTGCTTCGCCCGGCGGTGGGAGACCGCTTCATCGCTCGTGGCCGCGTGGTGAAACCCGGCAAAACGCTGACCGTATGCACCGGCGAAGTTGTCGCCGTCACCGCCGACGGTGAAAAGGCTGTCGCCGTAATGACATCGACGTTGATGATGTTGTTGGATGCGGCGTCGGCCACATGATCGGCCATTGTCCTACGGCTCATATCATCCACATTAGCCCACGAGAGGAATCTGCCATGACGCGGACGTTAATCGCTTTGGTTTTGGCACTGGTGTCTAGCTCGGCGAGCGCAGATGACTGGCCGCAGTGGATGGGGCCGAAACGCGATAACATTTGGCGCGAGGATGGCTTGCTCGACAAGTTCCCAAGCGGCGGGCCGAAGGTTGTTTGGCGCGTGCCGCTGAATGGCGGTTATGCCGGTCCGGCGGTCAGCGGCGGTCGCGTCTTTGTGACCGACTACTCTGCCGAAGGCGCGGTCAAAGCCGAAAACTTTCAACGCAAGACTTATACCGGCACCGAAAGCGTGCGCTGCCTCGACGAGGCGACGGGGAAGACCCTGTGGAAGCACGAGTATCCGGTCAAGTATTCCATTTCATATCCGGCCGGCCCGCGCTGCACACCGACGGTGCATCAGGGCAAGGTCTATGCACTTGGAGCCGAGGGCAACCTGTTCTGCTTCAGTGCCGACTCTGGCTCCGTCGTTTGGTCCAAAGACCTCAAGAAAGAGTATGACACAAAGTCAGCTCTGTGGGGTTATTGCAGCCATCCGTTGATCGACGGGCAGAAGATGATTTGCGTGGTTGGCGGCGAAGGCAGCCACGCGGTCGCCTTCGATAAGGACAGCGGCAAGGAGATTTGGCGAACCCTGACATCGACCGAACAGGGTTATTCACCTCCGACATTCATCGAAGCGGGCGGCGTGCGGCAGTTAATTCTGCTGCGACCCGACGGGATCTCCGGCGTCGATCCGGAAACCGGCAAGGAATACTGGTCGCAAGATTACGAAGCGACCAGCGGCTCGATCATCATGTCGCCGCTCAAATGGAACGAATATCTTTACGTCGGCGGCTATTCCAACAAGAATCTGATGCTCAAACTCTCGGCTGACAAGCCCGGTGCCGAGACCGTCTGGCGTGACAAGAAAGGTCTCGGTGTATCCCCCGTCAACGTACAACCATTCCTCGACGCCGATGTGCTGTACGGCTTCGATCAGAACGGCGAACTCATGGCTATCGAGTTGCCCAGCGGCAAACGGCTGTGGAAGTCCTCGGCACCCGTCGGACCAAAACCGGAAGGCAGCGGTACAGCGTTCCTTGTCAAACAGAACGACCGCTTCTGGATGTTCAATGAGCGCGGCGAACTGGTCATCGGCAAACTGTCAGCCAGTGGCTTCGAAGAAATCGACCGCGTGAAAGTGATCGAACCCACCAATGCAGCCTTCGGCCGAGCCGTCGTATGGTGCGCTCCAGCCTTTGCCAACAAACGAATGTACGTCCGCAACGATAAAGAGTGTATCTGCGTGGACCTGGCAAAGTAATACAGCCAGTCACATCACAGGATGCACAAACTTAAAGCACGCGCCGCTGCCGGTGGATTTCAGGCTGAGTTGGCCGCCGAGCAACTTGGCCCATCGGTTGGCAAGCGCCAACCCAAGGCCGACGCCGCCGGCCGTGGTTGGCGCGGCTTGCCCGCGCCGAAAGGCGTGGAAGA
>JANLTA010000910.1:0-1823 GCA_031362705.1 Gemmataceae bacterium
CAGAAGTTACTGTCCCATCTGCTGGGCGCACTGAAAAAACAATACGACCCGCCCACCGAGCCGGATCGACCCGTTCTCGATCACCTGTTGTATGCGCTGTTGCGTGAAAACGCATCGCGCAAGGCGGCCGACCGCGCTTACCGCAACTTGACCGAGCGGTTTTTCGACTGGAACGAAGTGCGGGTCAGCTCAGCGGTCGAAGTGGCCAACGCGCTCGTCGATTTGCCACAATCGGTGGCGACGGCGCAGCGAATCATCGGCCTGCTGCAGGAAGTATTCGAGGCGAACTACTCGTTTGATCTCGATGCCTTGCCGAAAAAGGGCGTAAAGCCGGCCGCCCGGCAAATCGCACGGTATCAAGCATCAAGCGACTTTGCCGTGTCATGGGTGACGCTCAAAGCCTTGGACGGCCATGCGATACCGCTGGATGAACCAGCATTGCGAGCGCTGAAACGGCTGGGAATCGTCGAAGAACACGAAGATAATTTGGCGACTGTGCAGGCATCGCTAGAGCATCATATTCCCAAAGCCAAAGCACCGCTCTTCGTTGAATTGCTGAACGGCCTCATTCATGACCGCTGCGGCGATTCGCCACGATGCGGCGGTTGTCCACTCAAGAGCGACTGCAATCACGCTGCCATGAAGCCGGCGGAAAGTGCACGGCGACCGAAGCCGCGATAGGTGCCGATGTACCCGCTGGCATTCGCGCTATGGCTTGGGCAACCGACACCGGATACGTTCAATCCGCTGCCGGCCGTGTTGCCAATGGTTGGCAAGGAAGTCGAGTCAACAGAGTCGATCCGGGCGGTACCATTTGCGTCTCCGATTTCCGGAATAACGCCGCGTGTTCCCGTCGGCTCGGCTCGCACGTTTGATTACGATAACTATCCGAGCCTGAATCAAATCGGCGACAAGCGCAAGGCGACAACAAGGCTGAATGCCAATTGGGCAGCAATGTCAGGTCAATTGACCGTGAGCGATCCTGATTGGGTGCGCAATGATCCTTTAGGACGTGGCCATTCGTGGGCAACCGATGAGACGTTGAAAGTAACAGTTAACGATTCACTTTTTGTGTTTGGTGCCGTCGATATGGAAAGCAAGTCGGTCGCACAACAACAGTTGCGCTGGCTTGGCAAAACCGGCGTCGGCTGCAAGTTGCGCCCTTGGATGCTGGATGAATTGCTCTTGCGCGGCGGCTCGGCACTGCGTTATGACGATGAAGAACGGACACCGCATGGTGTCGCGTCAGAACGTTCGGAGTTATTTGTCGAGGTATCGACGAAGTTGCCACTGCCGTTCCTGGGTGCCGTAAATGTCGAATACACCGGTACTGCCATCGCCGCGATCACGGCCGCCGAGCGCGAACGCATCAAACAAAACGTCAAATTCGCCCTACCATTGTCCGATTCGTCGCAGTTTCACGTGGGTGCGCGATGGCGATCCGATGACACGGCAAGCGTAACGCCATTCATCGATCGGGCGCAACTGTATCTGGGTGTGCAACTTAAACGATAGTGCAATTCGATCAGTGAGCCCGACGCGCAAGCAAGGCGTTTGAAAACTACTCGTCGCCCTTGCTGGCGCATCGGACTTACGAGTCTCACGGGCTTGACCAAGGCACCACAATAGCGTTAGATTCCCCGGTTGATCGTTCTTGCGATTGCGGGCTATGCTTGATGGTACACCGGCATCGAGCGATCGAGCGGGTGGCAATCAGTGCATCGATCCGTAAATTGTTAGTTACGGCAATGCCCTTGATGCCGCGTTGAAACGGTCTACCGCCTGTGGTGAATGTCGCCTTGGGCGGGCCGACGGAGACGTCC
>JANLTA010000915.1:0-13906 GCA_031362705.1 Gemmataceae bacterium
ACGCGACGACGATTCTCCAGCGCCTCGCGCGTGTACGGCTCAGCCGCAGTCAACTTACCTTGGGAGGTCAATAGTACACCCATATTAAGGACAAGTCTTAATGTTTCCGGATGATCCTCTCCGCGCACGCGTCGGTACTTCTCAAGGGCCTCACGCAAATATGGCTCGGATTCGCTCAGTCTGTTCTGAGCGTGCAGCAAACCGGCCATATTGTTGATCGACATTAGAGTGTCCGGATGTTCCTCTCCTAAGAGGCGCCGGCGCTTCTTTAGCGCCTCACGCCAATACGGTTCGGCTTCGGCGTATTTCTCCTGGGTCCAAAGAAGCAAACCTAGGCCGTTGATCGAGTTCAACGTTGCTGGGTGTTCTTCGCCCAATGCGCGTCGTCTCTTTTGCAATAGATCGCGCAACAGCGGCTCGGCCTCGCTCAGCTTACCTTGGGCCATGAGCTGGGCTCCGAAGCTGCTGATTGCCATCAGTGTGTCCGGATGTTCCTCGCCCAGGACGCGGCGGCATTTCTCCATCGCCTGGACTACGTACGGCTGGGCCGCGCTGATTTGGCCTTGCTGTTGCAACAGGTGCCCCAAGTTATTGATTGAGGTCAGCGTGTCAAAGTGTTCGTCACCCATTATGTGGCGGCGGGTGGCCAACGCCTGTTCCTGCAATGGCAGCGCGGCGGCGTAAAGGCCCATGTCCCGGTAGCGATTCGCCAAGACCTGACGCAAGGTGGCGTCCACCACGGGTTGGTCCGCAAACTGCTTGTCGATCGCGGCCACCGCGGGTTTAAGGATCGTACGGTCGATCAGTTGGCGGGCCACGTCGGTTGCGTTCACGCGCCGCCAATGGGTCGCAAATATCTCGACAATCTTGCCGCGTTCCTCTTCCGGCACGTCAGATTTCGCCAACGCAGCTGCGAACTTCTCGCGCACATCATTGGTGAGCATTATCCCGGCTGTGGTCGGGTCTACCTGACCGAGCATCTGGGCCTGGAAATCGGAGACCCTTCTCAATTCATCGGCGCGCTTATTGGTCTCGGCCTCGGCTTTCCACGCCTTATTGCGCTCATGCGTGGCGAGATCGCGTTCGCTCTGCGCGATCTGCGTCTGCCACGCGAATCCGACGATGCCGACAAGTAGCGCGGCCGCGACCGCTGCACCAGCGAACACCGAGCCCTTGTTCTTCCGCAGGAACTTCTTGATCCGGTATGCCGCACTCGGCGGGTGTGCATTGACCGGCTCGCCTGCTAAGTAGCGATTGATGTCGGCCGCGAAGCCAATGGCAGTCTCGTAGCGCCGGGCGCGGTCCTTTTCCAGCGCCTTCATCACGATCCAGTCAAGTTCGTTGCGAAGAATACCGGTCAGTTTGCGCGGCTCGGTGCCGCGATTGGCCGAGATGCTCGGCAAGGCGTCAGCTGTGCTGAGCTTTGTACTGGGCCGTGGCGGTTCGTCTTCGCGGATCACGCGGAGAAGCTCCAACAGTCCGGCCTGCTCCAACTCCTTGCGTTTGAACGGCGGGCTGCCAACCAACAATTCATAGAGCAACACACCAAGGCTGTAGATGTCACTTCGCGTGTCAATGTCAAGATTGTTCAGGCTTGCTTGCTCGGGTGACATATACTCCGGCGTGCCGGCAATGCCGCCGAACCCGGTGTTGAGCGTCTGATCCGTTAGCGATTGACCCGTAGCCTTGGCCACGCCGAAGTCGATGACCTTGGGCACCGGCCTATCGTCATACAGCGCGACCATCACATTAGACGGCTTGATGTCGCGGTGGATGATGCCCTTCCGATGGGCATGCTGAATCGCCTGACACACTGGCACGAACAGTTCCAGCCGTTGCCGTGGCGTGAGCTTATGTTCGTCGCAGTATCTGGTAATGGGCATGCCTTTGACCAACTCCATGACGAAGTAGGGCGAGCCCATTTCGTTCATGCCACCGTCGAGAATCTTGGCGATGTTCGGATGATCCATAACCGCGAGTGCTTGTCGCTCCGCCTCGAAGCGGGCCAGCACTTGCTTCGAATCCATCCCGGTCTTGATGAGCTTCACGGCCACATAGCGTTTGACCGGCTCCAATTGCTGGGCCATCCAGACGCTGCCCATGCCACCTTCGCCGATGCGTTCGAGCAACTTGTACTTGCCGGCGATGACGGTGCCGACCACTTCCGCCGGGATGAACCCGGCGGCTCGTGATTGATAGTCGCCGGTGTTTTCGCCGGCCAATGGTTGCTTCAAAGCTGGGGCCGGGGCATCGTGGGCCTGCAATAGAACTTTGAGTCGACCGTGCAACTCGCTATCGTCGCCGCACGCCTTTTCGAGGTATTCGGCGCGGGCCTCGGCATCCGGCAGTTCGATGGCGGCCCCGAATAGTTCCTTGATACGCTGTGGTTCAACAGGCATGGCACGTCCCCTGATTTCCCAGATAGGCGTAATCGGATGGAAAACAGTCTCACGGAATTCGGAATTTAGCCTGAAAGCGCGGCCGTCAGCCAGGCCCGGGCGTAGGACCAATCGCGGAATGCGGTGGCTCGCGACACGCCGAGGGCATCGGCTGCTTCCTCAATGGATAGCCCGGCGAATAGCCGCAACCGGGCCACTTCGGCGGCGTCCGTGTCTTCGACGGTCAGCCGTTCAAGTGCCTCGTTCACGGCGATGACCGTATCCGGGTCGGAAATGAAAACGCGGTCGGCTTCCGAAACCTCGAAGCGTTGGCCATCGCCGCCGCGTTTCTCCGCACGTCTTTTGCGTGCATGATCGACGAGAATGCGCTGCATGGCGACGGCAGCAGCGCGGAGGATTTGACTTTTCGATGAAAGCCCGCTTGTTGCGGCGGATGGGCTTTGGGCGTGAAACAACTTTAGGTACGCCTCGTGTACCAGCGCGGTGGCGTTCAGCGTGTGGCCGGGCTGTTCGTTCGCTAACTTGGCGGCGGCGAGCCGGCGTAGTTCGTCGTAGACCAGCGGCAACAGTTCGTCGGCATCGCTCATGTTGGCTCAACGGCATTGATCGCAGTCACAATTCAGCCGCGATTTGTAGAGTGTGAGTATACGCCTTGCTTCAATCTATTCCGGCACGGACATGACAAGCCCGACGAATCCACCGCTCGATGGGGCCACACGAGAATCCGCCCTGCTTGCGCCTTACGGCATGACATCGGTGGCGAGCCAGGGCCGTCGGCACGATGAAGGGCCGGCTGACCCCTTGCGGCCGATCTTTCAGCGCGACCGCGAGCGTATTGTTCATTGCCGGGCGTTTCGGCGGTTGACCACCAAGACGCAAGTGCTGGTCGCTCGGACTAATGATCATCATCGCACGCGGTTGACGCACTCGTTGGAAGTCGCGCAGGTGAGCCGAACCGTGGCACGCATGCTGGGATTAAACGAAGACCTCGTCGAAGCGGTGGCACTTTCGCACGACTTGGGGCATCCGCCGTTTGGCCATGCCGGCGAGCGAGCGCTCAACGAGTGTCTCGCTGCGCACGGCGGGTTCGATCACAACCTTCATGCCTTGCGGATTGTCGATGAGTTGGAGCATCCTTATCCGGCATTTCCGGGGTTGAATCTCTCATGGGAAGTGCGGTCGGCATTTGCTTACCATTCCAAACGCGTCGATGATCCGATGCGTCGGGAACTGACAGCCGATGGCGAGCCATTACTTGAGTTTCAAGTCGTCGATTTCTGCGATAGCCTCGCATATGACACGCATGATCTGGATGATGCGCTTGGGGCCGACATCGTGTCCATTGATGAAATTAAAGGCACCGAGTTCTGGCAGGTCGGGGCCGAACGTGCCGAGCAGCGCTGGCCGGGGTTGAAAGGCGAACAATATCGACCGCCAGTCGTGCGCGCTTTGTTGGAATGGCAGATTCTGGACCTAGTGGCCGACACTCGGCGGCATCTGCAAGAGAAACAAGTTGCATCCATCGCCGACGTGCGGCGGACGCCTGATCTAGTCGGATTCAGCGACCTGGTCTTGAAAGTGAAGGCGGAATTGCAGCAATTCTTGCAAACGCGGGTGTATCGGCATCCATGGGTGGTCGGCATGGCCGAGGAAGGCCAACACGCGGTTCGCGGCTTGTTTCAGCATTTTTTGCAACGGCCAGGCGACTTGCCAGTTCACCATGCCGAGCGACTGGCACATGTGGTGCCCCCCCGGGTGGTTGGCGATTACTTGGCGGGCATGACTGATCGCTTTGCGTTATCCGAGTATCGGCGGTTGTGCCACGGCAATGGTTCGGTATAGTAATCAGCAGACTCGCAACGTGGAACATTGCGACTTCGCCGCCCCTCTGTGAGCGTGCGCGCCGATCGGCCGTTGCCTCGCAGAGATCATCTTCCGGAGGTTTCACATGCTGCTTTGGATCATCAGGTCGATTTTTGCCATTCTGATGTTTGGCATCGGACTGTCAGTCTTCACCAAGTACGCTGATGGCGGAGAAGCCGCGTCGGGCGTGGTATACGCCGCGCTGATCATGGCTATCGGCGGTGCCGTCATCGCCGCCGACTGGTTCCTGCGCAACAAACAAATTACCACCATCTCGGCGATCTACTTCGGGCTGGTGCTGGGGCTATTGCTCGGATCGCTTTTCTCGGTTGCGCTCGACCCGATCTTGGACTACTGGCTACCCACGGCCGCATCACCGAGTTCACCGCAGTATCTCGTGGGTAAGCAACTGGTTCGCTTGATGATGACCCTTATCTGCTGCTATGTTTCGGTTTCCGTGCTGATGCAAACCAAGGATGAGTTCCGGTTCATCATTCCATATGTCGAGTTCTCGAAACAACTCAAGGGCGCGAAACCGCTGGTTTTGGACACCAGTGTCATTATCGATGGCCGGATTGCCGATATATGCGATACGCGGATCGTCGATTCCAAGCTGATCGTGCCGCGCTTTGTGCTTCAGGAATTGCAGGCGATTGCCGACAGTTCCGACAAGCTCAAGCGAAATCGCGGCCGGCGGGGTCTCGATATCCTCAAGAAAATGCAGACGAACACGAAGATCGACCTGCAACTGCATGACGCCCATCAGCCGGAGTTGCGCGAGGTTCTACGGGTCGATGAACGGCTCGTGGTGTTTGCCAAAGCCGTCGGCGGCCGGGTGGTGACCAACGACTTCAACCTGAACAAGATCGCTCAGCTTCAGGGTGTCGAGGTCATCAACCTGAACGAAGTGGCCAACTCGGTGAAGACCGTGGCCCTCCCCGGCGAGGCGATGAACATTCGAGTGGTGAAGCCCGGCGACCAATTGGGTCAGGGCGTAGGCTACCTCGAAGATGGCACGATGGTGGTGGTCGAGGGTGGCCGCCAACATGTTGGTAATGAAGTGCTGATGACGGTGACCAGTGTGCTGCAAACGCCGGCTGGCCGGATGATCTTCGGCCGTATCGACGGGAAGCCCGGAACGACCGGAAGCTCAGCCGAGATGCCGAAACTGGCGACATGATCTCTCAAGGATGAGGGATGAAGGATCAAGGATGAACGCTGAAAGTCGCGGAACTCGAACTCTGCCCAAGGCGTTAGCCATCGCACTTGCGATTGGGTTTGGTTCATCCTTCATCCTTCATCCTTCATCGTTGCTTTTCGGCCAGTCGCGCGTGCCGCCCAGCGGAGCTGGTGTTGCTCCGGAAGTGAATAGCGTCAAGCGTGTGATCGCCGCCCGCCGGGAATACCAGGCTGCGCTTGAACAACTTCGCGGCTTATATGCCAGCAATACCGACACCGAAAAGCTGAAGTGGACCGAAGACGAGATCAAGCAGTTTCATCGTGTGCCCAAACATGCGTATGTGCTCGACCTGGACGTGCCGGGACCGGGCCTCCGTGCTGAACAGAACATTCCCGGCGCGAATGAGCTATATCGCCGGGCCATGGAATACAAAGACCGCGGCTTCGGCAACGACTACACGGATAACCAGATCCGCGCCGAACTTCTCTTTCAACAACTGATTAACCAGTACCCGACCAGCAACAAAAACAGCGACTCCGCCTATCAACTCGGCGACATTTACGAGAGCAAGGCGTACCGCCAATTCCGCAGGGCGGCGTCGTACTTCGAGCGCTGCTTCCAGTGGAACCCCAACACCCAGTTCGACGCCCGCATTCGCGCCGCCCGCCTTTATGACAAGGCCCTCGCCGAACGCGGCCGGGCAATTGAGTTGTACAAGTTAGTCACCATCCACGAAACCGATCCAAAGCGCGTCCAAGAAGCCCAGCGCCGCCTGACGGATTTGAGCGAACGGGCACCGTGATGAATGATGACCTCATGGAATCGAGGTCACAAGCTGTGCGCGTCCTGATCCTAATTTGTGTTATCGCAATTCTTGCCGGTTCGGGACAAATTGATCACTCGTTGGATTCGGTCGAGATGACGGTCTTTTCTCTCGACCCATATAGTGGCCGTGAAAAAGACCAGTCACAAGGCGAGTGGCTGCGAGGTTTTCGTGTCCTTGGCAAGGTTGGCGTCGTCAATTCATCAATCAAGCGCAAGATTAATGACGGAATTGCGCAAGGCTACGCCATCGAGCCGAAGAAAACACATGACTGCTTCGACCCACGCCATGGTGTTTCGATCTTTGCGAATGGCGAACGCACCGATCATGTGATCTGTTTTGCGTGTGGATTCGCATTGAAAGTTTCGCAAGATGAATCCGCGGGATTGAAGCACTTTAGTAGCGGCTCTTATTGGATTCTCAACAAGGTTCTGACAGACGCAGGCATTGCGATCGCGGATTAGTTTGGATTCTCTTGTGATTTGGCTTGGCACAATCGCCATGTTGAGCGACAATGGCGCCGACTGCCCGAGGAGCGCTGCCATGCCGAGTACAGAGTCGCCGCCACGCCGCCCGCCGCAAGCCTGGTTGATGGTGTTGTGGCTGGTGTGTTGTCTGGTCGTGATTGGATTCGCGCTGTTCAGCTACGTCGTTGGCTGGTGGTATCCGCACATGGAGTGAGCGTCACCCGCGGATCGAGCGCAACTTCGCGACAAACTTTTTGTGCATGGCGGTTTTGGTGCCAGCTTCCACGGCCGCTAACATGCCGGCGGCATCGCCGCGAGCGAGCGCTTTGGCATCGATCCATAGTCCGGGAAAGAGTTGCGATTTGTAGACGCCGGCCGAATCGGGATGGATCATCTCGTGGCCCGGCAACTGGAACCAATGCAAGGTGTGATCCTTGGCATCGTAAACGACGTATTCCTGCACGCCGTATTTTTCGTACATGGCCCGCTTCTTGCCGAGATCAGTACGCAGTGATGTCACTGACACTTCGCAAATCAGCTCCGGCGCTCCAACCAGGTAGTTTTCCTTGTTAAAGTGAGATTGCCCGCCGCACTCTGGCAGTATTCGCAACAATGCGTCTGGCTGTGGCTCGGAATCCCACCCGAGGATGGCGGTCATGTTATCGCCGCCTTGCACTCCGAGGGTTTTGGACTCGTAATACATGATCGCCCCGATCATGCGAAACGATCCCATACCATGATCGCCGCCGGCGGGTGATGCCATGTACACGACTCCATCAATAAGTTCGAATTTCACATCTTCCGGATATTGCTCGTACAATCGGTGAAACTCTGGTTGGCGTAGTTTCATGCCGTCGCGCAATTTGCGAGCTGCGGTCCGAGTCGATTGTGGCGCGGCTGACATGGCATCCTCCGAGTGTCATGGTAGCGAGGATGCGCCATAAATGCACGCATAGTTGAAATCGTATGCCATGCCGCCGATGACTTCGCCCGGTGAATCCGTTACGATTTCACCATATGTGGCCCGATCCGCAACGCACGCAGGAGCTTTTGGACGCCGCCGGGCGCGATCCCGACGCGGCCGATGCGCTGTTTGCCGAACACCGCGAGGCCCTGCGCCGGGCGGTTGCCGTGCGCCTCGATCCGGCACTTGCTCGCCGAGTCGATGCCAGCGATGTGGTGCAAGATGTATTGATCGAAGCGCATCGGCGCTTAAAGGATTACCTCAAGAACCCCACGATGCCGTTTGGGTTGTGGCTGCGTCAGCTTGCCAAAGATCGCATGATTGATGCCCATCGCTTTCATCGGCAGGCCCAGCGGCGCAGCATGGATCGGGAGCAACCGGCACAGGCCGCGCCCTGGTCGGATGCGTCCAGCGTGCAGCTTCTGGCCGCTCTTATCGATTCGGAGAAAACGCCGGGGTCGATGGCCGTGCAGCACGAACTCGAACGCAAGCTGCACGATGCCCTGCATACCCTCGACGAGACCGACCGCGAGATCATCTTGCTCCGCCACCAGGAGCAAATGAGTAATCAGGACGCGGCCAGCGAACTTGGCCTCACCGATGCTGCCGCGTCGATGCGCTATCTGCGCGCCCTGCGACGATTGCGTGCCACTCTGATCGGCGAGAGCGATGCCGAACGCTGATCGCGATGAACTGCTGGCGGCGGCGCTTGACGAATTGTCCGCGCGACAGCGCCGTGGCGAGCCTGCTGACCCAGCCCTAATAAGCCTACCCGACGATCTGAAAGACGAACTGCGCCAACTCTGGGCCGCCCATCAATTGGCGGCCGCGCTTGACCCAAATCGTTCCACGCTTGCCTTCGAACATCGGCCCATACCCGAACCACTGCCGATGCCCGAGTCGTTCGGCGACTTTGAGATGTTACGCGAGTTGGGCCGTGGCGGCATGGGTGTGGTGTTTCTCGCGCGGCAAAAGAGCCTGGATCGTCTCGTCGCGCTCAAGATGATTCTGCATGGTGGGTTGTCATCGGAATCCGACCGTGTACGGTTTCGCGCCGAGGCCGGGGCGGCGGCGAAACTTGTGCATCCGAACATCGTCACCGTTCACGAGATCGGCGAGCACGATGGCCGGCCGTACTTTTGCATGCAGTACGTCGAGGGTGAGACACTGGCTCGCCGCCTGACCCGGGGGCCATTGGCGCCACGCGATGCTGCGCAGTTGATCGCAGCGATTGCCCGCGGCGTCGATCACGCCCATCGGCAGGGCATCGTCCATCGTGACTTGAAGCCGTCGAATGTGTTAGTGGACAGTGGCCAGCAGTCAGTTGTCAGTGACACTCCAAACATCACGTCTTCACTGACCACCGTTAAGATTTCCGACTTTGGTCTCGCCAAGCAGTTCGGCGCGGGATCGAGTCTCACGGCCACTGGAGCCATCGTCGGCACGCCGAGTTACATGGCTCCGGAGCAGGCCGCGGGTCGCAACAATGTCGGCCCGTCGGCTGACATCTATTCCCTGGGCGCGGTGCTATTTGAATGCCTGACGGGCCGGCCGCCATTTCAGGCGGCCAATCCCATCGACACAATCATGATGGTACTGGAACAGGAACCGGTCGCGCCCCGGCTGTTAAACGTCGGCGTGCCCCGCGAGTTGGAAGCGATTGCGCTGAAGTGTTTGGAGAAGTCGCCGCATCGTCGTTACGCTACGGCAGCAAACTTGGCACACGATCTGGAATCGTATTTAACGGGCGACCCAATCTCCGCGACACCCAGTGGCCTGGGCTATTATCTCGACCGTGTTTTTCGTGAGACGCACCATGCCGAGGTGCTGGAGAACTGGGGCGTACTCTGGATGTGGCACAGTTTAGTCACACTAATGTTATGCGTAACAACCCAACTGATTGAGTGGAGCGGCCACGGCAGCCATAAGGTCTATCTCGCGCTGTGGGGCATTGGGCTGGTCACCTGGGGTGCCATCTTCTGGTCACTGCGCCGTCGGCTTGGCCCGGTGCGATTTGTGGAACGGCAAGTGGCCCACGCCTGGGCGGCCGGTGTGTGTTCGTCCATCGGCATGTTCGTGATCGAAGTCATCATGGGTGAACCGCCGCTCAAGTTCTCCCCGCTGTTGGCTGTCGCGGCCGCCACGACTTTTCTGGTCAAGGCCGGCGTGCTGACGGGCATCTTTTATGTGGCGGCCGGCGTGATGTTCATCACAGCTGTGTTGATGGCGCTATTCCCGCACTATGGTGTGCTGATGTTCGGCGTCGCCGTTGCCGGCGGCTTCTTCTTTCCAGGATTGAAGTATTACAAACAGAAACAAAAGGCGCTGAAACTGGGTTAACACGACATGTTCAAACCGACGGGCCTTTTTTCCAGCGCTCACGGGCATACGCCAGCCATTCGAGGGCGGCGTATACCAAGAAACCAATCGCGCCGAATGTTAGTGGGCCGGACCAGTCATCGCCGCGCTGAATTTGCACCTGATCGTTACTCAATAAGCGTTCGACCGCGTAACCCAGCAACAGGCCGACGCCGGCCGTCGCGATAAACACGAACGGACCTCTGACCAGCAATCGCTTCAACAGCGGATGCATTTTGTTTTTCCAACGACGCAGACCAGAAATTACTGAGCCTTTTTCTCGTCCTTGTTCACGAGGTTTTTGAGGCCGTCGGAGGTTGCTTGAATACCGTTCTTGGCGTCGTCCTTGACCTTCTGACTGTTGATGTCGATACCGATGCGAGTGTGCCCCGGTTCAGCGCCTGGCTCTGTCTTGATCGTGTACCAATTGAAGTAATAGCCGAGGGCCAGGAATGTCACCAAAGCGCCACCCAGGAATGCAAAAAGGCTTCGCACGATTGAATCTCCACCAGAGGACGCGCGCATCGTGCGCGCCGGGGCTAGGAAGTAACCCACATAGGTAATTCGGTCAAGGCCGACCAGGATTTACGCCCGTCTTACGCGGTTGGCACTCAGCGAAATTCTGTCGAGTTTCCGCTATCAATCGGCGCGCAAAAAAACACACCCTGCGGCGTGAGCCACAGGGTGTGCTGCGAGTCGAATCTGGCAAGCAGATCCGGTTTACCAATCAGTGCCCAACGTTTCGTTGCCGGACGGCGTAACGGCCGCCCAGAACGTGTACGGGCTCATGGAGCCTTGAACGACACGGCAAGAGCCGTCGCCCAAACCGACGATCATACCACCGGTGTGTGGCGTCTGCGGGACGCGGTCGTCGCACACGATGGTGCCGCGGGGAGCCACCTGGAAGCCAGGAGCCGCTTGAGCGGCCGTGGCCAACACGCTATAGGCAGCTGCTGTGCCGCCACCCGTGCCGTAGCCGCCGATGGTGCCGTTTAGCGCGCCTGTCGTCGGAACTGGTGACTTCGGCACAAACTGCGTACTGGGGTAGACGACGGACCCGGTCGATGTCGGGTTGCCACCGGTGGAGGGATGCTTCAAAGCAAACGTCGCCGTACCGGACGAGTAGGATCCGAGGCCCCACAAGCAGTAGGAGTCGCTTGTCGAGGTGACCGGGATCGCCGTTGTACCCGTACCGTGTTTGCAGATTTGGTAGCGCTCGGCAACCATGATCGTCTGGGTTGTCCCGTCGATCATGGTCTTGATGCCCGCACCTGGCTCAAACAGCGATCCGTTGACCGGGTAGCTCGTCGTGTAGTAGAAGCCAGGCGTTACAGCGTAGGAAGGAGCAGTCGTTGTACCACCCGTGGTGCTGATGGCCGCCGGAGTTTGCGCTCCGTCCGGTGCTGACGGGTCAGCCGGAGAAATATAGACGCGCAAGCTTGTGTTGGCCGCTCCAATAGGCATGGCGACAGTAGGAGGCGTGGGGTTTCGGTTGTAACTGGCCGCTCCCGCCGCTGTTCCCGTCTCCACGAACAGCTGTGCCTGATTGCCACCTTCGATATATGGCAGGATCAGGTAGTGCATCGAGAACAGGCCGTTACCGTGCGCCGCACCCGTGCCGAAGTCGCACACCAGCGGAAAGCGGCCGTTGTTGGCGTCGTGGTAGCTGTGGACCGCCAAAGCGATCTGCTTGATGTTGTTTTGACTCTTGGCCCGGTTAGCGGCCTCGCGGACCTTCTGCACGGCTGGCAGAAGGAGGCCGATGAGAATCGCGATAATCGCGATCACCACCAGCAGCTCGATCAGTGTGAAACCCTTACGACGATTCATGACGTTCTCCAGAAGGTAAAAGACCTTATTATGTTTCGACCCGACCATCGGATCGACCATAACCGAACAGATGAGGACCAGCAGGCCGGGGAGAACCCGGTATGGATAATTACAGGCGTTCCTGCCATTTCAGCCCGGTGGACGGAAATTACCGGCCAAAGGGACTGCCTATTCGACTATCGTACACCGACCCCATCGACCGATCAACTGACAATATGCAAAAAAACCTCAAATTTCCTCGTGCGAATATGAGATTTTCAGGATAGCAGGCAACCTCACGCTACTGCCGTCTCCAAACGTCATTGATTCGGGCTGGTCAGGCGTTTGTGTTCCGCCCGCCAACTGGCGGCTTCGGAGCCTGCATGGCGGGCGTCGGCACATCGAGCCAGGGCTGCCACGGCGTCGGGGTATTTTCGGCGGGCGGCATGGGGCAATTGCGTTTCCAGCCGCTTGTAGCCGGCTACGCCAGCGGTCAATAATGGCTCCGCTTCGCTAAGTCGTTCCTGCGCAGCGAGGACAAGCCCCAGCAAAACACGTGCGTCGGCAGGCGGCCAATCGTCCGGTCTGCGCGACTCCAATACCGGCAGCGCCTCACGGAGGAGCGGCTCGGCTTCTTTCGCGTGGCCCATGAGGTGATGGCATCTTGCGAGCACGACCTGTGCACTTGCCCGAGTGTAACTTGCTGAGTTGCCCGATGGTGCGATTGCCGTCAACGTGTCTTCAATTAACGTCTTTGCGCGATCGAGTTGACCCGACTCGGCGGCCAAACTCGCCAACTCAATCGTGACAACGTGATAGCGAACATGCGTGGGGCCAACCTTTTCGCGGACGCCGTCACGTGCATCTTCCAAGACGCGGCGTGCTTCATCGGAGTTGCCGCTGCGCGAGTGCGCCTCCGCGAGCAGGAAGCACGCGGTCAATAAGCTGGGATGTTCCGGGGACAAACGTTTTTGAGCCGTCGTTCGCGCGGCATCAAGACTTTCTATCGCATCATTCCAGCGGTTGGCGCGAAGATACATTTGCCCGAGATTGAGCTGTAGCTCAAGTTTTTGGGAGCCAGGGCCGAACTGCGATTCCCATGTGGATTGTAGTTCCTCCATATGCAGAATGGCGTCATTGAGCCGGCCACGGTTGGCATCCAAGCAGGCGAGGTTGTTCAGCGCGGCCATGATCGCCATTGGATCGGCGTCAGCTTCGCGCAAGCGATTGTACACGTCATTGAACAATCGATGACTATCATCGGGTTTGCCGGCTTTTTCGTACGCGATGCCGAGGTTGGTCGCCGCCGCGAGAGTATGCCGGTGGTTTGGCCCGAGGCGATCCTGATAGCCGGCGTAAGCTCGGACCAGCAATGGTATCGCTTCTTCGAATCGGCCGGCGTGTCGCAAAGCGACACCGAGATCCTGGCGAGCCGCGTCCGCTGATTCTGTCTCCGAGGCGATCGTCTCGTGCAACGCGACGGATCTCGTCAGGTGCTTGATCGCCTTGGCGAACTCGCCGAGGCCGTCGTAGGCGCGACCAATGGTTCGGCGGATGGCGGCTTCAACGGCCGGCTGATCGCGGAAGCGGCGGTCAACAGTGGCAGCAGCGCGATCCAAGGCCGCACGGACAGTGAGATTAGGATCCGGATCGATCTTCGAACCCGATTGGCTCTGCGAATCGGCCTGTCGGAGCAGGTCGTTCTGCACGAAGTTGACAACCGACTTGGCAACCTCGGCTTCGGTGTCGGCTCGCGCGCGTTCTTTTTCAGCAACAATCCGATGTTGTTCTTCGTCAGCGCGGGCCTGTTCTTTTTCATCGCGCTCGGCCAAGGCCACAGCTTGAGAGCGCTTGGCTTGCACCAAGCCCCACGTGGTACCAGCGATACCGCCGACTAGTGTTAACAACACAATGACAGCCGCTCCGACAACCACGAGGTGCCTCTGCACGAACTTCCGCACTCGATAAATGACTGTCGGCGCGCCGGCCAACACGGGCAATTTCGACAGGAAGCGGTTGATGTCGTCGGCCAATGCGATGGCC
>JANLTA010001027.1:0-1627 GCA_031362705.1 Gemmataceae bacterium
AACCACTGGCGAACTGGAGTTCCAAGTCAATCACGTTCTGGAAGTACTAAGTTTCGGGGCGGCGTTGCGTATTGATTTCCAGCGGGAGATTGTGCCGGGAGTCGTCACCAAGAACCCGCGGCAACTTCTACCCAACCAGGAGATGATGCTGAACCCGTTTGTCGGATCGCCTGATCATAAACTGACGATGACGCCGGATGCGTCTGGCGATCGGAAAGTAACAACCAACCCGTGACCGTAATGGCCCGCAATCGTCCGGTGTGTTTCACTCTGGCGATCACTCGAACTTTCAGGGAGTGCTTCCCATGTCCGTGAATGTGACTTGTCCCGCTTGCAATAACACGACGCCGGTCAGCGACGACATCCTGGGCCGCAAGATTCGCTGCCGGGGATGCCAGGAAGTATTCGTGGCCGCGGCCGCCAAAGTCAAAGTGGGCGCGGGTGGCGATGGCGGGTCGCCAGCAATGGCCGGTCCTTCACGCAATGGCTCCAACGGTGTTCACAAAGAAAAGGCGACAGTGCAACGCAAGCCAGCACCGGCGGGCGGCGGATCGGGCAAACTCATCGCGCTCTTCGGCGGTGGCGTGACTCTCGCCGTCATGGCGGCGGTGATGGTGTGGGCCTTGTTCATCAAGGGCGATTCGGACAATACCGCCAAGAACGACAATACGCCCGTCACACCCATTGCGGCGAAGATCAATCTCGCCGACTCGGCCAAACCGGAAGTAGCCGCGACGCCGGTGAAAACGGCGACGGACGTCGTGGCCAAGTCGGACACGCCGGTAACTCCCGTGAGTCTGTCCAAGGCGCTGATGGCCGGGTTTGCGGATCGGCCCAAGAACATTCCCGTGATGATGGAAAAGGATGTTCTCGAGAAGAGCAAAAAAGCAGCGGTGATGATTCGAGCATTTGTGGATCAGGGAGCCGGCGAGGGCAGCGGTTGGTTTGCCGAGCCGGGCATTATTGTTACAAATTCCCACGTCGTGAATATGGTTGATCCGGCGGCACCGCCACCGCAGTCCATCCGCGTGTTCCTGTACACGGGTACGGAAAACGAGCGCGAGGTCAGTGGCAGATTGCTGGCGTTGGATCGGGAAAATGACTTGGCCATTATCCGTGTACTGGGTAAGGATTTGCCGGAGCCATTGCCGATTTCGCCGTCCAACGAGTTGAACGAAGGGCAACCATTGCACATCATGGGTTTCCCGCTCGGATCAGGCCTGGCCCAGAGTGCGACGTATCGCAGTTCGGAGGAAAACCGGGCTGCTACGACACTCAAAGTTCGCGACACGACAGTGGCCGGACGTGTTTCCTACACGAATGGCGGCGTGAAGTACATTCAGCTGGAAGGCGGTGCCGACCACGGCAACTCCGGCGGTGCCATTGTCGATAATGCCGGGCACGTTCGCAGCATTTTGGTAGCGGGCATCCCGGGAACGCACCTCCGTTTTTCCATCCCGTCTGAGTATGCCGTTTATCTGTTGCAAGGCCGCGTGCTGAGTGTGACACCGGGACAGCCGTATAAGAGCGGCTCGTCCGTGAAAATGCCGGTGGTCGCGCAAGTGGCCGACCCGATGGCACGCATCAAGAAGGTTTCGTTGAGCGTGTGGGCCGGCGATCCGGGTAC
>JANLTA010001050.1:0-2438 GCA_031362705.1 Gemmataceae bacterium
GTCGAGCAGATGGCCGATGCAGTTGAGCCGCGCACGGCGTTTGTCGTCCGATGGGACGATGTGCCAGGGGGCTTCTTCGGTATCCGTTGCTTCCAACATCATGTCGCGGGCCTTCGAGTAGGCATACCACCGAGGGAAAGACTTGATGTCCATCGGGCTGAGTTTCCATTGCCTCAGGGGATCAGCAATACGGGCCTCGAAGCGGCGTTCTTGTTCCTCTTGGCCGACCTCCAGCCAATACTTGATCAGGATGATGCCCGATTGGACGATATAAGCCTCAAACTTGGGACATGTCTGAATAAACTTCGTGTATTGTTCTTCCGTGCAGAACTCCATGACGTATTCAACGCCGGTCCGGTTATACCAGCTGCGATCAAACACTGCGACTTCGCCGGCAGCGGGGAAATGCTGAATGTATCGTTGCGCGTAGAGCTGACTCTTCTCTCGATCTGAAGGCGCGGGCAGCGCCACGAGGCGAAACACACGCGGACTTACACGCTCCATCAATGCCTTAATGGTTCCGCCTTTGCCGGCCGTGTCACGCCCTTCAAATACGACGATCACGCGCAGCCCTTTATGAACTACCCACTCCTGCAAGCGACACAATTCAGTCTGCAACTTGCGCAGTTCCTTCTCGTACTCTTTGCGAGTCAATTTAGCTTTGTCGTCGCTGGAATGTTTTTTTGACACAGCCGTCTCCGATATCTCGTTCAATGCGGGTTATGTCTATCAGTTGCACTTGCCGCGACTGGCGAATTTGAGCCGCCCCACTTTTCAAGCACGTAATAAAACACCGGCGTCAGGAAAATGCCGAAGACCGTGACGCCGATCATACCGGCGAACACGGCCACGCCCAGCGTGGATCGCATCTCGGCGCCGGCGCCACTGGCCAAAACCAGCGGCACCACACCGAGGATAAACGCAAAGCTCGTCATCAAGATCGGGCGCAGTCGCACGCGACATGCTTCGATGGTCGCATCCAGGGACGACGCTCCCTTAGCACGTTGCTCCTTGGCAAACTCCACGATCAAGATTGCATTTTTCGATGCCAACCCGACGAGCACGACGAAGCCGATCTGAACAAAGATATTCATGTCCATGCCGGCCCAGGCGACGCCCACCAACGAACAGAGCAGACACATTGGCACGACGAAAATAACGGCCAGCGGCAAGCGCAAGCTCTCATATTGGGCTGCCAGCAGCAGGTAAACCAATATGACGGAAATCCCGAAGACAATAATCGCCGTGTTGCCGGCGAGAATTTGCATGTACGTGAGCTCGGTCCAAAGATGGTCGAAGCCCTGCGGCAAGCTGTCGCTGGCCGATGTATCGACCGATCCGATCATATCGCCGGAGCTTGTCCCTGGCGCTGAACTGCCAGTGACCGTCGCCGCAGTGACGCCGTTGTAACGAGTCACGATCACGGGCCCGCCGATGGGTCGAATATCTGCCAAGCTGCCGAGCGGCACCATTTCGCCGGGTCCATTTCGCACTTTCAGTTGCTTGACGTCGGCAGGCGTCAGACGCCGTGCCGGGTCGGCTTGCACGTTGACTTGCCAGGTTCGACCAAACCGATTGATGTCATTGGTGTAGTATCCACCCAAAGCGACTTGGAGCGTGAGAAACACATCATCCAGCTGCACGCCCATGGACTTGCATTTCGTCCGATCAATATCGACAAACATCTGCGGGGCATTGGAGCGCAGCGTTGTAAACACGCCGATCAAGCCGTCCTTCTGATTCGCCGCGGCCGAGATGTCATCGGCCGACTTCTGCAATACCGCCAGCCCCTGGTCCGCGCGATCGCGAACCATCACCTTGAACCCGCCGGCATTACCCAAGCCATCGACCGCAGGAGCGCCGAAAACCGCGACGAGTGAACTATCGATTCGGCGAAAACACTCGGCCCGCAACTTCGCGGCAATCGCGTCTGCCGAGGTCTCGTGCCCATGTCGGTTGTGAAACTCGTCGAGCACGACAAACATCGTGCCGAAGTTCGAGCCGTTGGCATTCTCGATGATCGACATGCCGGGGATAGTAATCACGTGGGCAATTCCCGGGATGCCCGGATAGTTGGTCTTGTCACTGGCGTCGCCGCGGCAAATGCGATCAACCTCGGCTGATACAGCGCGAGTTCGTTCCAGCGAAGCGGCATCGGGCAATTGAAGGGACACAACTAGGTAACCCTTGTCTTGCAGCGGTATGAACCCAGTCGGCACTGTCGTGAATGCCTTATACGTCAAAAATAGGAAGCCTCCGTAAACCAAAAGCACAATGAGATTAACGCGAAGCATTCCCCGGACGATGCCGGTGTAACCATTGGTGCCGACATTAAATACACCGTTGAACAGTTTGAAAAACCAGCCAAGCGCTCCGTTCAATAATTTGCTGAGCCAATCGGTCTGTTGCGCCTTCGGCCGCAGCAACAATGCACATAG
>JANLTA010000019.1:0-7670 GCA_031362705.1 Gemmataceae bacterium
CTCGAGACCCACCGATTGACTCGCCATCGTCGCAGAATTGGTGGATCGCGCTTAACCCGACACGTGCCCGGTGTCGTTCCACAAGCGAATCGCCGGGCGTGACAGGTTGTGCTCGTAACCCAACGCGCTGAGCGTGGCAGTCGTTAGGACCAAATGTTGCGCGAACTGCGGGTCCTGCCCTAACCAGCGTGCAGCCAGCACACGTAGGAAGTGACCGCTGGAAAAAACCAGTGAGTCGCCGGCCACCGCACGCAGTCGCGCAATCACATGATCAGCACGTGTAGCGACTTGTGTCAGCGTTTCGCCAGTGGGGCAACCATCACGGAATAGATCCCACTCCGGGCGTGTCTTGCGAATATCCGCAGACGTGCGGCCCTCGTAATCGCCGTAGTTCCATTCCACCAAATCGCTGTCGACAACGGCGACAGGGGCGAAGCCGGCCAATTCGCAAGTCTTGGATGCACGCTGCAACGGGCTTGTGAAGACTTGGCTGAATTGCTGTGAGCGAAGTCGCGTGCCGAGTTCGCGGGCATTGCGCTCGCCGCGCTCCGTGAGCGGAATGTCGCTGAGGCCGGTGTGTTGGCCGGAGATGGTCCATGCGGTCTCGCCATGCCGGGCCAGGTAGACGATAGGAAGCGAAGGCGTCATCAACTTGGCCTCATCCGTAGACAGTTTACCGAACCAACCGCACCCAAAAGACATCGGCGACGTTGCCGGCGGCATTTGCTCCGTTGCAAATATCGACGCGTAGCTTCTGAAGGATACCAGTCCACATGGGATGCTTACCGACTTGAACGCGCACGACCTGCACGTGCGGGCCGGGACAAAACGGCAGAAGCACGACGCGCTCTTCGTCGTAGGTCTCGCCATCGCGGCACCAATAAACCGACGTGGTGTCGCCGGCCGTGCCGCGCAGGCTGATCCACACTTCGGAAATACCGTCGGTGTTGATCGGTTGGTCGAGCAACTCCATCCACGCATCGGGGCCACTCAACCTAAGGCGCACGCCTGACTCGAGTTGTTCCCATTTCGCATCATCGGAATGCGGCCGGCGCGCATCGGGTGCGATATCGGCAATTGTTGTCGGCAAGTCATAGTTGTAATCGCAACCATATTTGCCGAGGGCGGGCAACAGAAACTCGTCGACTACGGTGGGTAAGTTCTCGCGATGCCACCGGCCTTGCGACGATGCGACATCCTTGGTGGTACGATGGCGACCCAGATTGCGCGTAATCTCTTCGGATGCCGCGTCCAGTCGTAAACCCAGCCAGTCGCCGATGTGTTTGGCCATGCCGACGTTATCGGCGACCCAATCCTCGTAACGCAGCAACATGGCATCGCTGCACTGGCGGTCGGCCCGCTCGGCTTCGGCGAAGCAGCTGAGTTGATGAGCCATGTCCCGGGCGTGGTTGGCGTCGAATTCGGTGTCCAGGATGCTGGCATCGACTTTGGCCATCGTGTGGGCAAACGACCGAACGGACAAATAGACATCGCGCGGATCACGCACCAGATGGATGATGCGCAGTGGTGTGACGTGCCGCAAGTGGTCCGCCAGCCAGTGCGGCGCCTTCTCGGCATAGTAGGTCACGATGGGAGCCACTTGCCGCAATTGCGCGTCGAATCGCTTCCACATGTCGCTGAGCGATACGACGGATGCCAGCGACACTAAAGAGCCTGCAACCGGCCACCATGCCGGCGTGGTGCCGATGTTGTTGTTGACATCGCACATGCGAAAGGCATCGTGAACCGTACTCGCCTGGCAGCGCGATGCCAGGATGGCCTGCTTGGCCAGGTAGGTCAGATAGCGATGTTCAAATGGATAGACACGATCGAATATCACGCGCGCATCGGTGCCCAGCAATGACATGAAGGCCGTCGTGCCGCTGCGTCCAAAACCGCTCAACAATACAGGTACCACGCACCAACCCTTATTAGAAATGGCGGTGCGGTAGTTGTATTGGCTGGAACGAAGATGAAAACGAACCACAAAGGCGCAAAGAGCACAAAGGAAACACAAAGAAGACCCTCTTCTTTGTGTTTCCTTTGTGCTCTTTGTGTCTTTGTGGTTAATCTTTCGCTTAGTCAGCGACTCAATTCCACAGCGCGAATAGCATGTCGGCCGGGTGCGTGGGGCGGGCTGCTTCGCAGGCTTGTTCGAATGCCGCTTTGTAGAGTTCGGACATGCCGCTGAGTTGCCCCGGGCTACACGCAGCCGTCACTCCCATCGGACAAAGTTGAAAACTGCCCGGTGTGAATGAGGGGGCAGGTGGGGTCGGCAGGCGGTAATATTCCGCCTCCGCCGCTAGCCGATGGCGCGGCATAATTCGTCCTTTCGAGCAGGCGGTCGAACCGCCCCGGTGGAGAAACAAAGATGCTGTTGCGAAGTATCGTCTAATTGATGCGGCCAAGGCCGGAATCGCCGCATTTCCACGGGTTTTCTTCCTCCGCGAACGTCAGTATTCAGCGATGAGGAAAGCTGGTCAAACTTGCGGGGTTGCGTAACCTCTGTGGATTGTTACGATGGTGAATCCCTGACATCGCTGCTCAGGTATTACTGCCGACGCTCACACCGAACGAGGTTACCTATGCGACGCTTAGCCGCTTGTTTGTTATTGCTTGTGTTGCCCGTCTTCGTCCGCGCCGCTGACGATGCCGCGATGGAACCCGCACTGCTGGTGCGGCTGAAGTCCATTCAAGGACTGATCGACGACGCGAAGTATGTTGCCAAGCTCGTCGGGCAAGCGAACTCGGCCGAGCAACTTGAACCGCTGGCTGGTGCCTGGGCTGGTGATAAGGGGCTGGCCGGTACCGGCATCGATTTGAAGCGGCCAATATACCTATATGCGCTCGCCACGTCCGGCGGTGTCGATAGCCCGTTCGCTCTGATGATTCCTATCAGTGACGAAGCGGCGTTCTTGAAACAACTCGACACAATGCACGTCAAGCTGGAGAAGGACAAGGACGGCATTTACACCGTCGATCTGCCCAACTCGCCCGCGCCGCTTTTCTTCCGGATGGCCAACAATTGTCTTTATGTCACAGCGATGGATCGCGGCCATCTTGATAGCAAGAAACTCGTCGCGCCCGACAAGTTGGCAACGAGCAATCCCAATCAACTTCTGGGCGTGACGCTGTCGATGGATCGTATTCCCGACGACGTCAAGCAAATGGCGCTCGGCCAGATCGAAATGCGGCTGGCCGATATCAAGAATCGCAAGAATGACAACGAAACTCCGGAACAGGCACGCTCGCGGCGACAGGGCCTGGATGTGCTGGCAGTCGTTGTCAAAACCGTGCTGAGCGAAGGCAAGTCGTTGGACTTCCACTGGAACATCGATCAAGCGAAAGATGACGTGTCCATGTCGTTCACGGCCGACGCCAAGCCGGGAACCATGATGGCCACATCGATCAAGATGCTTGGCAACGGCAAGACACGCTTTGCCCCGGCCAGTGATTCATCGCTGCACGTCGGTCTCAACCTGGCGATCCCCGACGAGATCCGCATGTTGATCAATCCGTTCCTTGAAATGGGTATGAAGGATCAAGTGGCGACCGAGAAGGATCCGCAGAAGAAGGCGATGGCAGGAAAGGCGATTGAAGCGCTGTGGCCCACGTTGAAGGCCGGCGTGATCGATCTGCACCTGGCCGTCGGCAGCCCCAACTCAGGCGGCAACTATAACTTGCTCACTGCGATCGGCGTGCAAGGCGGCGACAAAATCGAATCGACAGTGCGCGAACTCATTGGCAAGCTACCCGAGACAGATCGAGCGCAGATCAAAGTCGATGCCACGAAAGTTGGCGGCGTCAGTCTGCATCAACTCAAGATCGCCAACCTGGATCCCGAAGCAAAACGACTCTTTGGCGACAATGCCAGCGCCTGGGCCGGCATCGGCAAGACGGCCATGATGCTCGGCCTCGGTGGCGACGCCTCTGCCGCGTTCGCGGCATTGACGTCTAGTGAGGTGTCCAAACCCGCGCCGACAATTGTTATTGAGGGATCGCTCAGCAAGCTAGCATCGTTGGACAAAGACCCGGTTTCCAACACCATCGCCGCTCAGGTATTCGGTTCCACACCCGGCACCGATCGCTTCCGCCTCAGCCTCGACGGCGGCCAACAACTCAAACTCTCCGCCTCCTTCAAAGGCCGCGGCCTGACGTTCTTGCAACAACTCAACGAAAAGAAGAATGGCCAATAGGCAATTCGTTCAAACTTCACGCGGAGCGTGAGGAGTACAATCGACGTACTCCTCACGCTCCGCGTGAAGTTTCTTGGAGTTATCAACAACCTCCGATTCCATCGCCGATGCCCGATTCCATCAAGCCACCTAACCCAACTTTCCGATCTTACCGATAGCACCGCACTTTACGGGGATCGGTATGGACCTGCGCGTAACTCGCCGAGGAATGTTGCAGTCCGCCGCGGTGGCGTCGGCGGCACTGGCCCTGGTCAAGCCATCCGTGGCGGCGTTTCCCAAGCTGCGGCGTGTCAAAGCCGAAGGTGCCATCAACGGGCACCTCACCGGCGCTCAAGCCGTTGTCGCTGCGCTGAAACAACAGGGCGTCGGCTGCGTGTTCGGCATTCCGGGTGCGCAGGAAAACGAACTCTGGGATGAGTTCAAGTCCGGCGGCATTAACTATCTATTGGTCACGCATGAGTATTCCGCAGCTGCGATGGCCGATGGCTATGCCCGCAGCACCGGCTGCACCGGAGTGATCTCCGTGGTGCCGGGGCCTGGGCTGACCAATTCGCTCAGCGGCCTCGGCGAAGCGCTCTTGGATTCCGTACCCATCGTAGCCCTCGTCGGTGACGTTGGCATTTGCGCAAAGGGACATGCGTTTCAAGTTCATAGTCTCGATCAAACCGCGTTGCTGAAGCCCGTAACCAAAGGCGTGTTCGGCGTACGCACGGTGGCCGACATTCCCACGGCCATTCAGCAAGCGTTCGCCCTGGCACAAAGTGGTGAGCCAGGCCCGGTCGGCGTCGCCATCCCGTACAACCTGTTAATCGAAGCGGCACATTTTCATGTTGGTCCGCCCGAAGCGCCAAGTACGCCATGGGATGAAGGCGCGGCCGAGAAGGCAATCTGCATGTTGGCCAACGGCAAACTGCGAATCGGCATTTATGCCGGGCAGGGTTGCCAGAACTACAGCGATCAACTGGTCCAAGTCGCCGAGTTGCTTCAAGCGCCGGTGGCGACAAGCATCTCCGGCAAAGGCGTGATTCCCGAGACGCATCCGTTGGCCGTCGGCTGGGGTTACGGCCCGCAAGGAACTGCGACGGCAGAACATGCGTTCGGCGATGTGGATTGCCTGCTTGCCATCGGCGTCCGCTTCAGCGAAGTCGCCACCGGTTACTATTCCAATCCACGACCCAAGCGCTTGATTCACGTGGACGCCAATTCATGCAACCTTGGCCGAGTGTTGCCGGCCGACGTGTGCGTCGCTGCCGATGCCGGAATGTTCCTGGATCGCATACTCAGTTGCGGCGACCGTGTACGTCACCATGCCGATGCGAAGCTACGGGCACACATCCAAAAATGGAAATGCGCCGATCGCGAGGCCGCCGCCAAGAATTACGGCAAGTGCGGCCTCGACCCGATGCAGTTGGTGTTGTCGTTGCGCCGCAATCTTGGCGATGATGCGCTGTTATTTGTCGACGTGAGCCTGGCCGAGCATCTTGCTGCCGAAGCCTACACGACCTGTCGGCCGCGAAGTTACTTTTGCCCGACCGACAATCAGTCGATGGGTTGGTCGATCCCCGCCGCCATTGGGGCGCAAGTCGCGCACCCCGGTCAATGCGTCGTGACACTCACTGGCGATGGCTGTTTCCTGATGTCCGCGATCGAGACTTCCACAGCCGCCCGCGCCGGTTTGCCGGTGAAGTTCTTCGTGCTGGACAATCAATCGTACCACTACATGCAGGAACTTCAGCAGCCGGCGTATCTGCGCACCACGGCCACGATCTTAGCCAATCTCAACTATGCCGCACTCGCGCAGGGCCTGGGCCTGGGTTACCAGGAAATCCACGGCTGCGTCGGCCTTGATGAAGCCGTGCGTGGTGCGCTGTGTCAGCCCGGCCCAGTGCTGGTCCGCGTCGTCACTGACTACGGCGACCGCCCCATCCGCTGGATCGAAGCTGTCCGCAAGAAGTTCACCAAGGAACTGACGCTGGATCAAAAAGCGCGTTTCCTTGCGCGAGTCTCCAGCCGCAGTGTGAGCTTCCGACAGAGGGTGAATGATTGATGATGTCGAAGCTACCTGATCTTCGCGTTACTTTTCGTCAGATCAGGTGAGCCTTACATTGGTACTACCACGTTGGGTCGCCGGATTTCGGACCAGAAGGGTCCGTTCTGTCAGCCCTGGCCGTAGGCCAGGGTACTCTCCACACAATTAATATCTGGCCCTGAAAGGGTCATTCCATGCTGGGTAATGCTCGCTGAACGGTCCTTTCAGGACCGCGTTGCGGGGCGACGCATGTCCCTGGCCTTCGGCCAGGGCTGATAGAACGGACCTTTCAGGCCCGAAATCCAAAAACCAACGCAACAATCGCTCGTCGACATCATGAAACGCTTGGATGCGTCGCACTGCCCGTCGCTTCCGCCAATTGCATCGCGCCGAGCCAGCGGGGTACGCGCACCGTGAATGTGCTGCCACGGCCGGGTTCGCTGTCGAGTTCAACATCGCCCCCAAGCAGCTTGGCCAATTCACGGACAATGGACAGGCCCAGCCCCGTGCCTTCGTGTTCGCGCGTCAGTGGATTCGCGCCCTGGCGGAATTTGTCAAACACAGCGTCGCGCTCGGCCGCCGCAATGCCGACGCCATTGTCACTGACAATCAACACCAATTCGTCACCATCAATACCGGCTTCAACGATAACGTTGCCACCCTCGGGCGTGAACTTGACTGCGTTCGATAACAGGTTCGAGAGAATCTGCTGTAGTTTGCCTTGATCTTGCCGGACATGTGGCAAGTCGGCCGGTACCCAGTTTTGCAAGTCCAGTTGCTTGTTCTCCGCTAGCGGGCGGATGGCCGTGGTTGCCCGCTCCACGAAGTCGGCCAGATCAAACTCGGTTGGCTTGACTTCCATCTTTCCGGCCTCAATCTTCGCCAGTTCGAGAATGTCGTTGATCAACGCCAGCAAGTTCGCACCGGAGCCGCGGATGTTCGTGGCCCAGCGCTGCTGCTTTTCAGTCAGGTTGTCGCCCTGATGCAATAAGTCGGAGAAACCCAGAATGCTGTGCAGGGGGGTGCGCAGTTCATGGCTCATCGTCGCAAGGAACTCGCCCTTGAGCTTGTTCGATTCAAATAGTGAAAGGTTGGCTCGCGCCAGTTCATCCACTTTGCGATCCAACACCTGTTTATTCTCGTTTAACTCTTCCTGCTTCGTCAACAGGTTGCGGATCATGCGGTTGAACGCAAAGCTCAGGTCTTCGAACTCGTCGCCGGTCTGGATTTCGCTGCGGACGTTGAAATAGCCATTGGCGATGGCGTCGCTCACTTCCTTCAAGTGCTTGACGGGCTTGACCACGACGTAGCGCACGATGAGATAGCTACCGGCCATCACCAATAGCGATGTCACGAGGGCGTTGGAAATCAAAATGGCGCGACTGAGGTTGACGCCTTCTTCGATCGACTTGCTATCCAACTCAATCCGGATGGCACCGTAAAAC
>JANLTA010000074.1:0-3448 GCA_031362705.1 Gemmataceae bacterium
CGCCATCACCCGCTCAAATCGGCCCACTAAACCGCGGACGCTCATTACTAACAACTGACCACTAAGTCATATCATCGACCCGAATCTCACTCTAAACTGGATGAAATCGCTGGCGGCTACCGCACCATCGCCGTCGAAGTCGAGGGCGAAGTTGGTGCCGCCGAAGGACAGGCGGAATTGAATGAAGTCGGTGGTGTCCACATCGGCGTCGCCATCCACATCGCCGAATAGCCGGAAGATGCGATTCGGATCGCCTGGCGTCGTCGGCGACACGTAATCATCCCCGCCAATGCCATCGCCGTTGCCGTCGAAGTTCTGGCCGCTGGCGTCGGTGATGTTCGCGCTATTGACCGTCATGATGTAGACGCCATCATTCAACGAAAAGTTGGGTACCGTGCTGCTGAAAAAGCAGGCATACTCGGCCATGCCGGAGTTCGGAATGTAATTGGTGCCAGCAACAGTCAACATCACCATTGAATTGTCTGAAGCGCGTTTGAGCGTAAACAGCGGGACATTGTTGAATAAGGCCGTGTCCGGCAAAGTGATCGAAATGCGATGAACATTGGACCGCTGCGCGGTGCCATCGTTAATTTTCACGATCGGGGGCGGTGGCGCTTGAATTTCGAATGCACCGATGTCCGCCGCCGGACCGGCGACGCGCGGGTAACCGGCGCGTCGGACATCCCACGATGCGCCGCCGGGGTTGCTGCCGGCGTTTTTGCATGGACTGGTGTAATGCAGGTAGGCGTTGCCCGCTTCGACACCGCTCGACAACTTCAGGTCCAAGCCGAAGGCCAGGTTGTTGCCTTGATCGGTCAGCGTGAATCCGGATGGGCTGCCGATGGCGCTATTCTTGGCCGACACGGAACCAAAGATGTCCGGCCCACTGCCGCCGTTGTTGGTGCTGACGATGGTGCTTTCGAGAATCACGCCAGTGCCGTGAATGCCGCCACCGCTGCCGCCGCCCTGAGCAAGGTTGGAGCCGACTGTGCAACTCCACAACGTGCCGCCGTTCGCGAGATACAGCCCGCCGCCGTCATGAGCGCCGTTATCCATGAACTTGGAGTTCTGAGCGAAAAACGTGCCATTAGCATAAACTGCGCCACCCTTACCCAAAGCAAAGTTGTTCGACCCATTGCCGCGGAAGGCGCAGCTATCAATCGTTAATATACCGCTGTTGAGCCAGACGGCACCACCACCAGAGTTGGCGTTGTTGGTCCGGTTGCTGTCGAAAATACAGTATTGCAGATTGACCGTGCCACTGGCCCAGATGCTGGCGCCTTGGGTGGCGAAGTTCCCGCCGAATGAACACTTCGTGACGTTTAAACTACTTCCTGTCTGATGAATGGCCCCTCCCGCAGTGGAAACGACAGCACCACTGATAGGACATTCGGTGATTGTCAAAGGAGCGGTCGAGAGAACAATCGCACCAAAGCCTATTGATGGCGCTGAAGTAGCCCGCGCGTTGTACATCCCTAGATTTGACAGCGTAAGGTTGGCATTGGAAACAAAAAGACGGCTGCTATTATTCCCGTTCAGGCCAATTTCACCTTGGCCGACACCGGTAATTGTCAGTGGATCACTGACCGTCATTTGGCTCGAAACGACAATGGCTCCTAGCAATCCCGATTGAAATACGATTGAGTCTGCTCCAATCAATGTGTTCGCATCGAGGATGGCTTGCCGCAGCGAACCTGCACCGGCGTCGGCAAGATTTGTGACGGTAAAGACCGCAGGTACCGCGCGCCTCTCCAGGCAGCGCAATGTTGGCCTTACTTTGTGGCAAACCATGATATCACCTCTGCTTACTCCGATGGCCGACATGTCGGAAAAGATGCGCATATACATCTTAACCGACTCCTCCCCAAAAAGGGTGGGAAGGCAATCAGTACATTGGCGTAAACGAAACATCAAGCCAGAAGTACGCCGTTGGGAACGACGAGCTACTGTACACTTCATTGGGAAACGGATTGGTCGGTTGACGACCGATACTCCCCGCCACCAGCGTCAGCACGCTGGGCGTCGCATTGGGCGCGACCTCTGGGATGGTCGATGTGGAGATCGTCGCCGCGAACACATCCACCGAAACCACGTACAAACCGGGTTGCAACAGTGGTTCCTCACGCGGGGCGATGATCGTTCCTGCCGCCGGCAACCAGGCTGGCACAGCTTCGTTCCACCCGACCTGGAGGGCCGTCCATGAGACTTGAGCCGTGGCGAACTCCGTGGTGGCAGTCGCTAATGTCACAACGCCTCCCGATAGGATTGACGATGTGATTTTCCAGAGCTTGACAGTGTGTATCTTTCCTGGCTGACCGAGGACCGGCGGCTGTGATGCCGTCCATTCCGCAGTGCTCACGAAGAACTTGAGCTTTTCGATATACCCCGGCGTGTTGACGGCGAACACCGTGCCGACGTTTTTGATTGTGTTGAATTGATTGTTTACGGCCCCCGCCGGCGTGAGGTTCGGGAACGGGCCCATGACCATCGATGATTGCCAGATGCCGATGCGGTCGATCACCGCGGCGACGCCGTTGCTGGCGTTGCTCTCGAACGCGAGCTGGATGGTGTATCGGCCCGGCGTGTCGAAGCGGATTGACCGCGTGATGTTGCTGAACTCGTCGAAACTGCCCGTGTCGGGGACGACCACGGCACCAGGCCCGTCATCAAACAAGCTCGTGCCGTCGGGAGTTTGCAAACGGATCGTGCCGCCGGTCACCCTGTTCGCCACGCGGAACTGAACCGAATACGAGCCGGGCCGATCGACATCGACCGTAAAGTTCAACCACTCACCAGCCACGCCCTGGACCGCCGGCGATTTGCTTCCCGTTCCGTATTCGCCGATATCGACGTTTTCATCATCGCGGTGGTTGCCCAGGCTGTTGCCTTCGGTGGTATCGAGATAGCCAACGGCTTCGCCGCCCTTGTCGAAGGCTTCGGTATGAAGGATGGTGACTTTGGAGTTGGAGATCGTCGGCGCAGCTCCCGAAAATGGCAGGGAAATGCCGACCTGGTTTTCGTCGGCGGGCGATAGACGGAACCAGTCGATGTCATTGGCGAGGCCCGTGACGATACCCATTTGGATCACTTGAACGCCGTGGCTGAGGTAAATGAACTCATCGGAAATGGTCTGCCAGCTTCCGTACACCGTCGACTCAAACCGCGCGGTCATGGCGTCGCCGTAGGTCAGCGTCACTTTGTTGCTGCCCGGAGAGCGCAGCCGCATTTGCGGTCGATACCAGCCCTCGTTGGCCACGTTCACGGTGTAACGATACCAGTTGCCTTCGGGGGGCATTTCAATGATGGTCTGGCTCGATGAAACGGTGACGACATGGTCATCGTCATTCGGATCGAAAAAGCCGCCGGAACCTTCGTCGTAGTTTTCCACTTCGATCTGGGTCGCCGCATCGTTGCGGATTTGCGGCAGCCGCGCGTCGCGCGGTCGCGC
>JANLTA010000079.1:0-3750 GCA_031362705.1 Gemmataceae bacterium
GCTTGCCATGCGATGGTCCAAACCCCTCACCCCTAACCCCTCTCCCCCAAGGGGAGAGGGGAACCAGAGGCCTGAAGTCCAGATTCCGAGGTTGTATGTGCGAAGCCCGACCTGGATTCCGAATATAAGCAGTTGTAAGTCAAGACTACCCGACTCGCTATCAACATCAAAAATCGAACGACAACTGGAACGTGATGGCTTCCAGGCTCAGGTCGCTTTGTTTGCGGCCATGTTTGCCGATGGCGAAGTCGTCGAGAAAGGTAATGGTCTCGGCCTGGTTGAACCAGTGGCTGAGTTCATAGCCGATGCTGGCTCGCACGTTGCGGCGCTGCCAACTCACGCCGGCCGCCAAATCGAGTACGGGCACCACTTTCGTGAACCGGTCGCCGACATCAGCGTTCACGACGTTACCCGCAAAGTCGGACTCAAACGCGGATACGCAATAATCCCCGACGACGAGGCTGCCGCGCCCTTTGGCGTAAGCTCCGAAGCTGCGCGAGAACTTCCACCTGGCTTCGCCGCCAAACGTCAGACCGCCACTCTCCATGCACGTGCGATGGCGGGCAAGGGCCTGGTGGGCATCCAATCCATCGTAGGTGGCTGCGAGGATTTGGCTGATGTCGGCGATGCGCACGCCGGTGAAGACGCGATACTCCGTGTCATCGACTTGAAAGCGTCGGCCGACATCGATGTCAAACACGTTGAAGTTAACGCTTGAATAAGCTTGAGCCGTCAACGCCGAATCAACAATGCCGGGGCGTGTAAACGAAGGAAACAACACACCACCCGCTGGTGCAGCAATGACCGCTGTATCGCGGCTGTAAGCGTAGGTGTAAGTGAACGCCAAATCGGTGGAGCTACTGCGCGGCCGCCACAAGAAACCAGCGCGAAGGCCACTTTGCGTCTGCCAATCGAGACTGGCAATGCGGCCCTCGGGCGCGAGGTTATTATTCGGGTCAACAATCGCGTAATCGAGATCGCTGCGGTGCGGACGAATCAGCAGGTACTCGGCCGACACCACAAACGGTGCAACGGCGTCATTGACCGGTACAAAGTGGCAAGTCGGCGACGCCGAAGGGCCGGGCAATTCCGCAGGCGTCATATCAACGACACCTGCCGGATAATGATGTTCCGCCGGCGCAACCTGGACCGGCACCGGTAGCGTCTCTGGACCTTGCGCCATCCCATCGGTGCCGAGTAATAACGCCAACGAGATCATCAACAGCATCGTAATTCGGCGCAACATTACCCATCCTCCTCAAATCAGCACGTCGGAATAACAGTGGCGGCGGGGGCCTTCAACCCCAACTCGGGTGTGCCAATTTGGGGGCTTGCAATGACAATTTGCCAAACTGGCACCCCCGAAACGATCAAGTCCGATGCCGCAACGATATATTGAATAACGGGTTACGGCAAACGCTCGCCGTGGCACGCCTATTGCTCTCTGTTCGCCCGACATAATGCGCTCGCATGAATAGACCACGATTCGCACGCATCCGCGTCTGTGACACATAAGGAGTTGGGTAAATGGCAGCAAAACAATTGGCCTACGCCGACGAGGCCCGTCAGAAACTGTTGACCGGTGTGAGCAAGCTGGCCCGGGCCGTCCGCTGTACGTTGGGGCCACGCGGCCGCAATGCGGTGATCGACAAAGGCTGGGGCAGCCCCACTGTGACCAAAGACGGCGTGTCCGTAGCGGAAGAAATCGATTTGAAATGCCCTTATGAAAACATGGGCGCGCAGTTGGTGAAGGAAGCTGCCAGTAAGACCAGCGACGTGGCCGGCGACGGTACCACCACCGCGACGGTCCTGGCCGAGTTCATTTATCGTGAAGGTTTGAAAGCTCTCGCCGCCGGTGGCGATCCGATGAGTGTGGCCCGCGGCATCAACATGGGCGTCGAAGCCATGGTCGGCGAGTTGAAGAAGCTGGCCGACAAGATCGACGCCAACGACTCCAAGCAAATCGCCGAAGTCGCCACCATCGCCGCCAACAATGACCCGGAAATCGGTGCGAAGCTCGCCGAGGCCATGAAGAAGGTCGGCGCTGCCAATGGCGTCATCACCATTGAAGAAGGCAAAACTGCCGACACAGAAGTGGTGGTCGTGCAGGGCATGCAATTCGACCGCGGTTTCCTCAGCCCGCACTTCGTTACGAATCATGAGACGGTGAAGGCCGAGCTGGATAATCCGTACATCCTCATCTTCGAAGAGAAGATCTCCAACGCTAAGTCCCTGATTCCGCTGCTCGAAGAGATCAGCAAGAAGAAAGTGCCGCTGGTCATCATCGCCGAAGATATCGAAGGCGAAGCACTGGCCACTCTCGTGCTGAACAAACTCAAGGGCATCTTGCAAGTTTGTGCCGTGAAGGCTCCGGGCTACGGCGACCGTCGCAAAGCCATGCTCGAAGACATTGCCACGCTCACCGGTGGCCGGGCCATCTTCAAAGACCTCGGCATCCAACTGGAAAACATCACGCTGAAGGACATGGGTCGCGCGAAGCGCGTCCTGATTGATAGCGAAAACACGACCATCACCGAAGGTGCCGGTGAGAAAAAGGCTGTCGATGGCCGTGCGGACATGATTCGCAAGGAAATCGACCGTACCGACAGCGACTACGATCGCGAGAAGCTGCAGGAACGGCTGGCCAAGCTAGCCGGCGGCGTTGCTCAGATCAAAGTCGGTGCCGCTACCGAGACCGCACTTAAAGAGCGCAAGGCCCTTTACGAGGATTCGTTGCACGCCACCCGCGCAGCAATCGAAGAAGGCATCGTTGCCGGCGGCGGCGTGGCTTTGCTTCACGCCCGCAAGGTTCTCGATAAGCTCGAAAAGGAAACCGAGGGCGATGAATCACTCGGCCTCGGCGTACTTCGTCGTGCCTGTGTTATGCCGTGCCGCATGATCGCTGAGAATGCCGGCGTGGATGGCACAGTCGTCGTCAACAACATCATGAAGCAAAAAGAAAAGAACTACGGCTACGACGCCAACAAGGACGAGTACACCGACCTGCGCAAGGCCGGCATCGTCGATCCCGTCAAAGTCACTCGCTCTGCGCTGCAACACGGTGCGAGCGTCGCATGCCTGCTCCTCACTACTGAGTCGCTCATCGCTGACCTGCCCGAAAAGAAGAAGGCCGGCGGCCACGACCACCATGATCATGGTGGCGGCGGCATGGGTGGCATGGGCGGTGGTATGGGTGGCATGGGCATGGGTGGTATGGGCGGCATGGGTGGCATGGACATGATGTAAAGCAGTTGTGAGTGATCAGTACCCAGTTGTCAGTCAAATTGACGGCGACTGTTCGGCACTGATTACCGACTGCGAACCACTGAGAACTTTCACGGAGACTTGAAACATGGCTAAGAATGTTGAACTGAAGATTCGTCCGCTGGATGACCGCGTTGTGGTTGAACCACTTGAAGCGGCCGAGAAGACAACCGGCGGGATTCTGTTGCCCGACACGGCGAAGCAGAAGCCGCAGCGTGGCCGCGTGCTGGCAGCTGGCCCCGGCAAATTGAGTGAAAAGGGCGACCGGCTCGTGCTCAACGTAAAAGTTGGTGACGAAGTCCTGTACGGCAAGTACTCCGGCAGCGAAGTCGAAGTCGAAGGCCGCGAATACAAGATCCTCCGCGAATCGGACATCCTGGCCAAAGTAGTCAAATAACGAAATACCAACCGCAGAGATCGCGGTGAACGCAGAGAAGAAACCAGTTCGGATTCCTCCGCGCTCTTCGCGTACTCTGCGGTAATGAA
>JANLTA010000097.1:0-3887 GCA_031362705.1 Gemmataceae bacterium
GCCGCTGAGATTGAACTCGGGGCGCACTTCGACGGAACAGTCGCCGTTGACGGTCGTCTGACATGCCAGTCGGATTTCGTTTTCGTGGCCAATCGATGCAAATGCCGATTGAGGGTGGAAGTTGAGGTTGGCGCGTTCGCGTAGCGACTTTGGCCCGGTCTGTTCCATGCCCGCTTTCACGTGGACCTTGCAGGTGCCGCATAGGCCCAACCCCATGCAATTGACGTACTGATCGATGGCCGTGCCAACCTTGCCCAGGCCAATCATATTCAAGTACTGGTCCATGCCGGAATGCACCTGCACACCCGCCTTGCGGAGTTCCTGCCGCAGGTTTGAACCGGCCGGGACTTCGATTTCCTTCTTCTCGTTGACAATCGTGACCTTGGGCATGAACGCATTCCCCCTGAAAGTCCATTCACCCGGCGATACATTGGATGCAATAGATGCTATTTGCCCGCCACCGCACTGGCTATCGGAGTCGCATGGCCCGCTTCTTTCACTTGTCCGATGTCCACGTCGCCGTGCCACATCCGGGCTGGACGCTTGGTACTTTGTTCAGCAAACATGCCACGGGTTGGGTGAATTGGACGATCCTGCGCCGAGGACGCAAGTTCCGGGAAACTCGGCCTATATTGGAACGATTCGCCCAACGGGTCAACGCCGAAAATCCCGACGCCATCATCTTCAGCGGCGATGCCGACGCGATGGGCTTTGCCAACGAGGCGACTGAAGCAGCCAAGCTCTTACAGGTTGGCACTGTTCCGGGTGTCACTATTCCTGGGAATCATGATCATTACACGCCGGCCGCGGTGCGACGTGCTGGCTTCGAGAATGCGTTTGCGCCGTGGTTGCAAGGCGAGCGCGTCGATGGTGAACGCTATCCTTTTGCGAAAGAGATTGCCGGCGTATGGTTCATTGGCGTGAACTCCTCAGTGCCGAATCGGGGCGTGCGTGATGCCCGCGGATTGGTTGGTGCGGAGCAATTGCTGCGGCTGGATCGCTTGCTGAATGGCTTACCAAGCGGCCCGCGCGTATTGGTGACGCACTATCCGTTTGTAACAACCCAAGGACTTCCAGAACCCAGTCACCATGGGTTACGGGATCGTGAACAATTGGCTGAGGTTGTATCGCGCCACGGCATCAAGACCTGGCTGTGCGGGCATCGGCATCACCATTATCGATTTGGCCCGACGCCCGATGTACCGTTTCAGATCATTTGCGCAGGCAGCGCCACAATGGCTGGCGACCCCGGATTTGAAGAGATCGTGATTAATAATGACGGCGTGGCTCAATGTACGCGCCACTCGCTATGCGCATGACAAAGCCCACCCATTGCGATGGGTGGGCTTTTGTTACATTACGGTACGATGGCAAACGCCGCCAGGAACACGCCTGCCTCTAGCGCGGACCCGGGAATACTGATTTCCGGCGGGTACAGTAAGAACGGCACCGGATCACCCGGGAAGCACTTGCCGGAACTGGCCTCAAATCGCTGATATGGCCGCGTGGCAAAGTTGTACGGGAACAGCGCGAAGTCCTTGAGCGCCACAGCTCCGGAAACAAATGGGTGAATCACACCCAAGTCCCACCCGTAGCGTTCGGCGTTGAGTTCCTCGCAGTACAGGCGTCCGTGCACCAGGTACTGTGGTTCGATCTGTTTGATCAAGCCGCCCATCTGCCGTTGTTGGTACTGTTCGTCGGTCAGCGGTTTGTATTCCGGAAAGATTACGGCCTTTTCTTTAGTCGTATCTTTAGACGGACGTTTGGCGATCTCCTCGGCGAGACGCCTCTTCAGATTCGCTTCCGAGTCGATCCGATAGAGTCGATCAAGCGTCGGCGGCTTCACCTCAATATTGTAATCGGCCAGTGTTTCGCTTTTCGTGTCATCGTTCGCCGGTGGCTGCTCCGACGCCATTGGCGTGGGCGTCGGCTGGAAGACCTTCGGAACGGCCGGCGCTTCCGACGGCAATCCGGGCAGCGTGGCTGGTGATTGAAGCTTTGAACTGATCGAAGTATCGCTGACAGGCGGCAGTCCGGGTAACACGGCCGCCGGCTGCTGCATCACGACCGGTCGCAGTTCCGGCGTGGTCGAGGTCGCCATCGTCGGAATCGGTGCGGCCGGCATCGTGGATGGAACCACCATTGGCGGCGGCACTGCCATCACGGGAACTGACTCTGCCGGCGCTGTTGCCGGGCGCACGCCGCCTTCAATGCGCTGGAACGTCGTCACCACTGGCGGCGCGGTCAGCGGTGCCGCTGGTGTAGAAACGGTTTCTTTTTGCACCGGTACGACTTTGTTGTCGATGCGGAGCAATGGTATTTGCATCGGCGCGGCGGAATACGTCTTGATCTCCATCTGCTGGAGCGGCTGCGTGTACTGGATTGGCGAGTTCGGTATCGCCGTTGCTTTGACGGGCGATTCCGTTTTCTTTTCGGCTGGCGCTGGTGCCGGCGCGCTCGACACCTGGCGAATCGTGCCGTCGGGCAGTTTTTCGTAGTAGACCGTGACCGGTTGTTGTGCAGACGGTGCACCGGTGGGCTGCCCGCTGGCAAAAGCGGTGACGGCAAAGCAGCCGGCAACAAGGCTGGCCGCGCATAATCCGCGACTAGTCCACCGCGCGTGGCTCGGCCGAGCTGTAGTTGGGTGCTTCCTGCGTGATAAAGATGTCATGCGGATGGCTCTCCTGCACCGACGCCGGACTCACTTGAATGAACCGCGTTTTTGTCCGCAGTTCTTCGATGGTCCGCGTGCCGCAATAACCCATGCCGGCGCGTAAGCCGCCGACCAGTTGCACCACGAACGGTGCCAGCGAACCCTTGTACGGGACTCGCCCCTCGACCCCCTCGGGGACCAATTTGTTGTTCGTCGTTTCCCGCTGTTGATAGCGGTCGCGCGAACCATCCATCATGGCCCCGAGCGAACCCATGCCTCGATAGGCTTTGAAGGTTCGCCCCTTGTAGACAATCGTTTGGCCGGGACTTTCGGCCAGACCGGCGAATAAACCGCCGATCATCGCCGCACTCGCTCCCGCCGCTAGACCCTTCGTGATGTCGCCCGAATAACGTATTCCGCCGTCGGCGACAATCGGAATTTCGCGAGAAATTCCTTTCGCGGCCTCGGCGATGGCGGTGATCTGTGGAACACCCACACCGGATACCACTCGTGTGGTACAGATCGACCCCGGCCCGATGCCCACTTTCACCGCATCCGCCCCAGCTTCCGCCAATGCCTTGGCACCGGCCGCCGTGGCCACGTTGCCCGCAATCACTTCAATCGAGAACTGCCGCTTGATTTCGCGGACGGTCTCGATGACGTTGCGGCTGTGTCCGTGAGCCGAATCAACGACCACGACATCAACGCCCGCCTGAATCAGCGATGCGGTCCGCTCGAAGTCAAACACGCCAACCGCCGCCCCGACGCGCAGCCGGCCCCGCCGGTCTTTACATGCGTTGGGAAAGTTCTGGAGCTTATCGATGTCCTTGATGGTAATCAGGCCCCGTAGTCGATATTCATCGTCCACCAGCAAGAGTTTCTCGACTTTATTCCTTGTGAGGATTGCTTCGGCTTTATCGAGTGTGGTATCCGCGGGTGCCGTCACCAGGTTGTCTTTGGTCATCACCTCCGCAATCTTCTGCTCGTTATCAGTGCGGAAGCGCAAATCGCGGCGAGTGAGAATGCCCTTCAACTTATCGCCCACAACAATGGGCACGCCGCTGATCTTGTGTTGTTCCATGATCTTGCGGGCATAACCCACAGTCTGATCCGGCGGCAAAGTAACTGGGTCCGTAATGATGCCATTCTCGGAGCGCTTGACCTTATCCACTTCCCGCGTCTGCAACTGCACCGACAAGTTCTTGTGAATAATGCCGATGCCACCCTCCTGAGC
>JANLTA010000098.1:0-1921 GCA_031362705.1 Gemmataceae bacterium
TTCGGCCTTCAACTTCGCATTCGTAGCGATAGTGAACATCAAACGGAATCTTCCTGAGCAAACGGAGCTCCTTCGCTTCGTCGTCCGCAGTGAAGAGATCGACCTGACTTTGCAACTGAAGTAGTTTTCCTTTCTCATCCTCCGTCCAGTCAGGCGTTGTCGCTTTCTTGATTTCAAGTCCAAGAATTCGCTTGGGTTGAAGCAATGCCAAGGTTTCCAGGCTTGACAACCGATTCTGCTCAACCGCATTGAAGTCGGTAAATTTCCGGATTTTGCCCAGCCACTGCCTTCGTTGCCGCCATCCTGCCTCGCCACTTGGCAGCGGAGATTCATCGCAAGTGATCGTATCGATGTAAATCTTGTGGCTTTCTGGTCGATGGTCGTTATGCGCTTTCTCGATTCGAGCCTCAATCCATTGCCACTTTTTGAACTGTTGTTCATCGCTTACAAGTCGGAACGGCATCGGGTAAATCCGAATTAGTTTCCCAGACTCATCAATGCCTGCCACACATGATGTTTCCGTATGCTTGGCGCTCGGCGAGGGATAGGTCTTGCACAGAATAAGTATTCGCTCGACTCTGGATATCATTCAGGACTCACTTGCCCCACACGTTCGCGGTTGAAGTGTCGAAATAGGAAATGCCTAGTCGCGATCCTCTTCGGCGGTTGGTCGCCATTTGCTCCGCTCGGCGAATGATTCGTTTGTTTGAGTCCGAGGCCGGGTCTCCGTGAAGCCCGACGTAGAGTTGCGAGAGTTTTCCCTTCTCGATGCGTTTCAAATAGTGCTCATCGTTCGCCGCAAGTGAATGCCCATAGATGAAAAGCGCGCCTTTGATTTCGGTAAAGCTTCGATAGGCCTTGGCCAAGTAATCGCTGTGACGAATGCGCTCGAGTTTCTCTACACTGCTCCCTTCAGAGACGAACAAGGGAAAGAAGCCCTTACTGAGTGCGTCTCGGATTTGATCAATGAGACGAACACCAGTGTTGACCCACGTGTACTTCTGGATCTCTGTACCCGAATCAAATACGTGGAGCGCGCCATGAAGAAACCAAGTGTTTTGCTCATGACTTTGACCTGGTTCCCACACGACGTACGCCGCGGCGTAGTCGCCATCTGATTTGCGAAAGCCATCGTCAGATGTTGGCGCAACCCCATCCTCTGTGTGCATCTGAGCCCAATAAAGCAGCAGATCATAATTGAATGTGTAGACCGTATTGAAGTTGGAGACGAATGCGCGGCAGGCTGCGTATTCTTCATCGGTTATTTCGCCCGGCCATGCCGGGTGACTGTGCGCGATGGTTTGAACCAGCAGTTCACGCAAACCATCAGCATCGGACTGCAGCGTATCGAGAAATGACTGTGGTACACCGCCGTAGGACTCAAGAATCAACTTCGCGTCGCGGAGCGCCTTAATGACGCGCTCGAAGTCTTGCGTTCCGAGAGCTTCAAAGGCTTTCTTAGCTGTCGGTGAGAGTTTGGTGAAATCGGCTTGTTCGAAGAGTTTTCCGTATAGAAAGATGTTCGGCCTACACGCAATACTGAAACCATTCCCGAGCAGCACGTGACGCGTAGTGAATCGTTGAGATTCCGCGAGCGCTTGCTGAAAGGTAAGGATTGGCATGGCGTCAAATTAATTCGCTACATTTACTTCCGATACTCAGCGAGATAAACCCAATCGCCCATCTGATTTTTTATGTACCAAAACATCCACCCGTTGACAGCACCAGCACGCGACACCACCGCCCTTGCGGCCGCTGTCGCACTTGTGTATTTCTTACCAGCGTGGGAAATTACACCATCAGGACTCAGCATGGCCTTGTACTCTTTTCCTTTATAAGTTCGAAACAGGGGCGTCCTCTTTTCAACCAATCCCACCAACGAAGCGGGCCGGGGCGCCAACGAAGGGCCACAGACGGTCGT
>JANLTA010000102.1:0-2882 GCA_031362705.1 Gemmataceae bacterium
TGCTCGGCCCAACGGGCCGACCTTCCTTAGCCCAGCCCATCGGGCTGGGTTTGCGAACCATTCGTGATTGCGGTCTGAAGGACCGCGCCATTGTCGGCGCGATGCCGTCAGCGCGAAGAATAGCGCGGCCCTTCAGGCCGCAAATGGTGTTGTGATCGCCGACCCAGCCCGTTGGGCTGGGCTAAGGGAGGTTGGCCCTTTGGGCCAAACACGAAACGAAACCGGCATATGTTACGTGATTAGCGAAGGCTCTAGCCTGGCCCTCCGACGCCAGCGCAAGATTCGATGAGCGTACCAAGCAACCCCGGCGATGGTCAGCGACCACAGCCACCACGGCGGCGATGCGGCGTGGACCGACCAGAGGCGACAATGAACGCCGTCGGATCGCCCCGGGCGAGACCATTTTGATTCAATTGACCAAAATTTGTCGCCGTCCGGATGCCAAACAGCGAATTGCCAAACTGGCACAGTGTTGATGCGTCGACCATCTGAAAGGTCAAAAACATGTAGGTGGGTGTGATGAAAGTAATCAGATGCAGGCCATCCAATCCACCTAGCGACATTGTTCACCATGGTATCGGATTCACTGTACCAGGATTCTCCGATGACAACCCATTTCTCATTCGGAGAAACATTGGGACCATCAAATGAATACCATGGTGTGCATTTGCGATGGATGATTGTTTTCTTATTGGCTTGATTGTTAGCGAGGCGCCAATCGAATCGATCGACGACTAATTCAAATTTCTCCCCATCAGGCCGCGGGCGACCGACATTGTCTTTAATCGTGTGGCTATCAGGTAACCGGGTGAAACTCCCGGTTTGCAGATTAACATGCCAGTATTGATAAATCGTGTTCATCGGCATGTTATTCGGGCTATCCGGATCTTCGTGCCCCGCGGCACAAAACCAAGCTTCGCGACCGTTGGGGTTCATTTCCACCGAACATGCTCCAAACGTCGATGGCAGCCACCAATGTGTGACCGGCCGCGAATCTGAGACAAACCAGCAACTCCATAAAGCGATAATGACAAAGGGTGTCAACGACTGAAAAAACAATCGGAGCCATTTCGGAAGCATGACAACATATTACATTGCCGACTAAGTCGGTAATAGATCACACCTCCGGCCAAGTCACTTCGTGCCGCAGCAGGTACACGCGGCGGAACGCCATGACGCCGTCTCGGTCGTGCGGTTCGACCCAGACGGTGGCGTAGCGGGTGGTGCCGATGCGGATTTCGTCGCCGTCGGAATAAGTGATGGTGGAGGATTCGGCGCTGCGGGTGCAGGCGTCGCGGATGTCGGTGTCGGGGCTGAAGCTTCGGGAAATCCCGGTGGCACCGGCGGAAACCTCCGAGACCCTGAAAACAAATTCCAGTCAAGCGTGCTGGCAAATCAGTCGGCGAAACAGCGCAGTCCCGTCCGGCCGACACCTCTCAGTTGGTTATCATCGCGCAACGGCAAACATATCAACAACTTATCGCAATATTGATGAAAATTAGAAAAGCGGTCTTTCATCCTTGCAATCGTCGCCTAAGTTCTGATATTATCACAGTTTGCGCATTTGGCCAAAGCACGGCATATATTAACTTGGAGGCAAAACGGTGCCGATATTGAAAGAACGAGTGAAGGTTCCTAAGCTCATGCCACAACAAGAACAACTTGCCAAAAAGAATGCCAGCAACACGGGCAAGCGCCTTCCTCCTGTGATTACAGACGCAATTTTCGAGTGCTACGCTGGCCGCCATGTCGCGGTGACGCAGGATGCGAGCCGTCAGGTCATGGCTGACGGCGGCAGTCGAAAGGAACTATTCGCGGCGATGATAAAAAATAATGTGGATAGCAGCGCGGTCATCATTGCATTCGTGGATTAGTCCGGGATAATGGTGTCATTCAACAATAAGTCGTTCCGTTCCGCCCCATTGGGGTTAAATGTCTAAATATATCGACCTTAGAAGATAACCAATATGAAGACGGCCCTTCAACAACTTCTCAACGCGCTCGACAAATTGGCCGAAGGCGGTCATGACGAAGTCATGGACACTGACGTACGAGAACAAATGTACGTCGCGGTGCATTCAACTCTTGTCGAACCCGTCGCCAATTACCAGCTTCCCGAAGAATATGGCATGTTTTCGCCGGAAGGCAACAAGAAAGTCAAAACGATCCTTTCGGAGTTTTTTTCCCATCCCGAGGTCGCGTTTGCGAAGAAACTGCCAACGGCCAAGGCGCGGCTCGATGCATTTCAAGATATCGATGTCGTGTCGTCGGCCGGGAATACCTATGACGAGTATTTCGGCTACAGCGATGCATTCGAATGACAACTATCGGCCGCAACATGACTAGAAGGCGCGGCGCGCCCTGAGCGCGGCGTGACAATACTTCGTGGACCATGACGCACCGTTGCCCTCGTTACACCTCCGGCCAAGTCACTTCGTGCCGCAACAGGTACACGCGGCGGAAGGCCATGATGCCGTCTCGGTCATGTGGTTCGACCCAGACGGTGGCGTAGCGAGTGGTGCCGATTCGGATTTCGTCGCCGTCGGCGTAGGTGATGGATGAGGTTTCGGCGCTGCGCGTGCAGGCGTCGCGGATGTCGGTGTCGGGTGGGACTTCGATGTAGTGGGTCCAAGTGAGACCCAGGCTACGTTGGCCGTTGACTAGGTCGGGCACCAGACGGCATTCGATGCCGGTCTCGGTCGGTGCGGCATCATCGAACGGGCGGTAGATGTCGCAGGTGGAGGGGTAGGCGGGCATGGTGTACCTTTTGAATTACGTTAAGACTTCCGGTCCCCCTCTCCCGGCTTTGCGGGAGAGGGGTTAGGGGTGAGGGGTATTTCTTGCGTCTCGAAGACCCTCACCCCCGGGCCCGCGGCTTTGCG
>JANLTA010000139.1:0-2480 GCA_031362705.1 Gemmataceae bacterium
ATCGAGGGCGACGCTGATGACGATGAGCAAGCCGGTGCCGCCGTAAAAGCTGGCGACGCGCGGATCCACTTCCATCGTGTTGGAGACCAGACTTGGAATCACGGCAATGACAGCGAGGAAGGCCGCCCCGATGAACGTAACCCGCATCAGCACCTTCTCAAGATAATCGGCGGTGCGTTTGCCTGGCCGATATCCGGGGATAAACGACCCGTAGTCCTTCAGGTTGTTGGCCATGTCCTTGGGGTTGAACTGAATCGCCGTCCAGAAGTAACAGAAAAAGTAAATCAGGACTATGTACAGCACGTTGTAAATGTAGCCCTGGCGTTCAAAGGATGAGGCGAGCGAATTGAGCCAACCCCAATTCACGGAGTTCTTCAGGAAGTTGAGAGCAAAGTACGGCACCATGAGCAAGCTGGAGGCGAAGATCACGGGCATGACACCGGCTTGATTGACCCGAAGCGGCAGGTATTGCTTGGTGCCGCCGAACACACGCCGGCCGCGAACATGCTTGGCCGATTGGGTCGGAATGCGCCGCTGACCTTTGGTGATGAGGACCACCCACACCACCACGGAAATGAACAGGAACATCAGCACGAGCAGTTTCTCAAAACCGACTTCGCCGGGGCCGCCGCCGCCGAGTTGCAGCACCGAGCGCTTGAACTGGCCGCTGGCGGAATCAAAGAGCAAAATCTTGGTTGCCTCGGGGATGCGGGCGACAATGCCCGACATGATGATGAGGCTGATGCCGTTGCCGATGCCATATTCGTCAATCTGTTCGCCGAGCCACATCAAGAAGACGGTGCCTGCGGTCATGGTCAGGATCGAGGCGATAACGAAATAATAGTGCGCGAAGCCCGTTGACAGGCCGGGAAGTGCATAGCCCGAGCCGCCGGCACCCATGATGTAGTTCACATAACCCACAGCTTGAATCAGGCAGATCGGCACGGTGGCGTAGCGTGTGTATTCATTGATCTTCTTGCGGCCGGCTTCGCCTTCCTTTTGCAACTTTTCCAGCGGCGGATAAACGCTACCTAGAAGTTGAAAGATGATCGACGCGGAAATGTAGGGCATGATGCCCAACGCGAAGATGCACGCCTGGCTGAGATTGCCGCCGGAGAACATGGACACGAGGCCGAGTACCTGGCCCAGCGTGCCCGAGGAACTGCCGGCCATCAATTCGGCCATGCGATCCTGATCGACGACCGGCAGCGGCACATAGTAGCCGACGCGGTAGATGGCGATGCAGATGACGGTGAAGAGGATTTTGCGCGACAGTTCCGGGATGCGAAAAATTGTGAGCAGACTATTCATGGGTCAACCGCTCCCGATGGCGTCCTAACCGTGCGACCTCGGCGGGGTCAGACTTCCTTGGCCGGGCGGGGCTTCATCTTGTTGCGGACCGGCTTCTTGGGCCTGGGGATCAGCTCCGCTGTGCCGCCGGCTTTTTCGATCTTGTCTTTGGCCGAAGCGCTGAAGTGATGAGCCTTCACCGTCAACGCCTTATCCACTTCTCCGTTACCCAGCACGCGCAAAACCTTCGGCATGCCCTTAAGTATCTTTTTCGCTTTCAGATCATCAAGCGTCACGATCGCGCCTTTGTCAAACTTGGCGCTGATGTCGCCGACGTTGACTTCAAGGCTCGGCACATCCCATGAACCGTGGCTGAAACCGCGCTTCGGCGAACGACGGAACAGCGGCGTCTGGCCGCCGACGAAGAACGGGCCGAACATCTCGGCACCGGCGCTGGCGTATTGACCCTTGCTGCCGCGAGTGGCGGTCTTGCCGTGCCCGGAGCCGGGACCGCGGCCGACACGCTTTTTGCGCTTGTGGGTATGAATGCCCTGGTTAACTGACTTCAGATCCATCAGAGCGTCACTCCCCGTAGTCGTGCAACTTCTTCGCGGGTCCGTAGCGACATCAATCCTTCAATCGTCGCTTTGACGAGGTTGATGGGATTGGAACTGCCGTGAACCTTTGTCAGGATATTCTCAATGCCACATGCTTGCAGCACTTCTCGGACACCGGGGCCGGCTTTCACACCGGTGCCGGGAGCAGCGGGAACCAGAATCACTTTGCTGGCCCCGAAGCGGCCCATGGTCCGGTGCGGGATTGTCTTCCCCCTCATTTGGACACGACCACCGCGTTTAATCGATTCGTGGGCGTCTTTTAGCGCTTTTTCCACGGCGGGCGGCACTTCGTTGGCTTTGCCGTAGCCCCACGAGACCTTGCCCTTTTTGTCGCCGACCACGACGAGGGCGTTGAAGCTAAACCGGCGACCGCCCTTCACCACGGCGGCGCAACGGCGAATCTTGACGACATAATCGTCGAACCCATCGGACCGGCTATCGCGTTCTCTGGCCATATGTACGTCCTAAAACTGGATGCCGCCCTTGCGGACTGCCTCGGCGAGGGCTTTCACCCGGCCGTGAAACTTGTAATGTCCGCGATCGAAGCAGATCTGGCTGACGCCCTTGGTCTTG
>JANLTA010000224.1:0-2813 GCA_031362705.1 Gemmataceae bacterium
TCCCCTCGGGGGAGTATCCTCACGATCCCCGCAAAGGAGGATTGTGCTCGTCATCCCGCCCGGGGGGATGGCCGCGAGTTGATCACATCAACTTGTGTAGTTCCCGTCCGCATTGCCTTTCCTGTGTGCGCCTCTGCGCGCACATAGCCGGCATCGCCAGCATGGATCATCGCGAGAGTCGTATATCGGCTGGTTGAATGTGATCGTGATTGTCGCGGCCGCAAAGCCGCCCGGATCGGCAATCAAGAAACCAAGTAGCGGCGGCGGGTGGCCGCCGATACGGGACTCCATTCCCGACGCCATCCTACCGGGTTACACGGTCCGTGAAAGTGTCAGCACCTCACCACGCTTCAAGACGTGGCAGCCAGACAAAATGTCATCAATGGATGGACCAAGTAGTGGTGATTCGGTTCTGATAGCGCACGCAGGCGTTATTGGTCACACAATATAGACCCAGTAAATTAGCCCGCAACAAGTAGCAGGGGCCTGTATTCATCGAAAAATGCCAGTTGAATGTTTTTGTGCATCCGCCCACGGGACATTAGTCGAGAATCACTTGCCCAGGCTAGCCCTACAATCAGATCGGCTCAGATACTGGCCTTTGTGTGCAGCCCGCCGACTTTGTTTGCAGGTAAGGATCAAATGCAAAACCGGGATCCCGCTCCAGCACAAACATACTGGGCCGGAACAAACGATCAGATGTAGCACAACCACTGGCCAGATAATTGCTTACGGCAATGCTCTCGCGCGCTTCACATTGGCGGACAGTCGAAGAGCGAATGTGTAATCCAAAAGGTCAACCAGCAAACTGGGTTCCCAGTGATCCGTGGCGTGGCTGATTATCAAGAACGAGACGATGCAGGAGGGATAGAACACCACTGATGACCAAGCCAATTTATCTGGATTACAACGCCACCACGCCGATTGACCCCACGGTGCGGGCGGCCATGTTGCCATTTCTCGACGAACATTTTGGCAATCCATCTAGCGCACACACGTATGGCAAGGCAACTGCGGCAGCAGTGTCCGTTGCACGAACTGAAGTCGCCTCTTTGATTGGCGCGCAACCCGATGAGATTGTCTTCGCCGGCGGCGGCAGCGAGGCCAGCAATCATGCGATCAAGGGCGCTGTACTCGCGGCCAAGTTCGCGGGTCGTTCGCGGCCACACGTGATCACGTGTGCGATTGAACATCCGGCGACGCTGGGGACTTGTGAAGCACTTCGGCGTTGGGACTGCGATGTCACCGTCCTACCGGTCGATGGTCAGGGCCGCGTGGATCCGGATGCGGTGCGCAATGCCATCACGGGCAACACGGTGCTTGTGTCAATTATGCATTCCAACAATGAAGTCGGTACTCTTCAACCATTGGCGGCAATTGCTGCAATCGCGCATGAACGTGGCATTCTCGTGCATACTGATGCCGCTCAGTCACTTGGCAAACTTCCGGTGAATATCGAGCGTCTTGGTATTGATTTGCTGACAATCGTTGGCCACAAACTCTACGCGCCTAAAGGTAGCGCCGCTTTATTCATCCGTCGTGGCGTCAAGCTCGAACCATTGGTACACGGAGCGGGCCACGAATCTGGCCGGCGGGCGGGCACCGAAAACGTGCCTTACATCGTCGGCCTTGGCGTCGCCTGTCGCATCGCCATGAAGAACCTGCCCGATGAGGAACCGCGGCTACGGCGTTTACGTGATCGACTGCACGCGGGCTTGGGCGACGTTGTCCTGAATGGGCATCCCACCGAGCGCTTGCCCAACACGCTCAACGTAAGTTTTGCGTGCCGCATTGGCGCGGATTTGCTGGCCGCAATTCCAGAGATTGCCGCGTCCACTGGCTCTGCGTGTCACGAAGGCAAAGTTAAACTGTCGCCTGTTTTGCAGGCCATGGGCGTGCCACCCGACGTGGAGCGAGGTGCCGTAAGATTCAGCGTGGGTCGATTCACGTCTGAGGACGAAGTTGATCGGGCTGCCCAATTGATCCATGATCGAACGTAAGCACAAACAAAAACCCCGGCCGCACTAGTCGGCCGGGGTTGCATCGTCACATCATGCATTGATCAACTCATCAAATGCCGGAGCCGTTGCGGAGACGGAACTCAATGAAGTCGACAAGCCCGGCCCCGCCGTCATTGTTGAAGTCAAACAGGAAACTCGAACCGCCATTTGCCAAGCGGAACTGGATAAAATCGGCGAGGCCGATTGCACCATCGCCGGTGAAGTCGCCAAAGATCCGGAAGATTCTGGTCGGGTCCACAGGCGTCGGTGCAACTGTGGTCTGTAGGAAGTTGTAGTTGTCGCCGGCTGTTGCGTCGCCAGGGCCGGTACCGTCAATTCCGCCACCAGTGAACTGGCCAGCCAAGGCAACCAAATTGTATCGTCCATCGGCCAAGGACACGTTGTCTACGCTGCCACCAATGAACGTCAGGGTCACGATTGTGCCGCCGCCGCTGACCGCGCCGGAAAGTGTCACCGATCCGCCCCCGACCTTGGTTAAAGTAAATGCATTGCCCGCAGTGGTCGCAAACGTCACTGGAGAATCAAACGTGATTGCCACGTCGACCACTCGCGAACGTTGCGTCTGCTCGACACCCGTCTTCGTCGAGTTGATGGTGACGCCGGTGACCTTTGCAGCTGTGAATGGATCCTGGAACTCAAACGCACCGATGTCGGTACCGGTACCCGTACTGCGAAGGAACGTGCTGCCACGTTGATCGAAGGGCAGCGGTTCCGCTGTATTCGAATCAGCATCGAGATCCAGGATATCCACGGGGATTGCGGAGTTATCGCCCGCGTTGGTGGCCGGGCTGT
>JANLTA010000248.1:0-1622 GCA_031362705.1 Gemmataceae bacterium
TTCGAGGCGGTGGCCGCGTTGCCGGGCGTGCGCAAGGAGCAGTCCGGCGAGGAATTCGCAGCTCACATCATCGAACCGAAAACGGTGAAGGCTGCTCTGCTGGCCGTGCAGCGTGTGTTGAAGGGCTGGCAGGAAGAAGCCGAGATGGGTACCGACCGGCGGACGTGGCGCTGGCTCATGGACGGTGACACCAACGCCGACGGCTACGACCACAACGGCGAAGAGTTCTGCCTCTGGGGCATCCTGAGAGTCAGCCTCGAACGCGGCGGCCCCGGCGAAGCCGAGAAGGGCGAAGACGTGGACCTGGAAGGCTTCGGCGTAAGAGTGTGGGCGGATAAGGAGAAGCGGTGAGACTCCGAGAGTCAATTAAACTGCTGCAAGGACTTTTAGACTTCGTGAGGGCAAATAAATGTTGGCTACCGTAAAGTCACTGGGCATTGACCGATTGTCCCGCGAACAACGCATCGACTTAGTTCGCGATATCTGGGACACAATTGCCGTCGAGCAACCGCCGCCGCTCAGCGAGGCTAAGCGCGACGAACTTGCACGACGGGTAGCAGCTGACGACGCCACGCCCGATGATGTTATTCCCTGGGAGCAGGTCAAGACTCAAACGCTGGCTCGATTGAAGAAGCCATGAAATTGCCGCTGGTTTTCCGGGCCGCCGCCCAAACCGAATTTGATGATGCCGCGGCTTGGTATGACGCGCAGCGTGTCGGACTAGGTGCCGAATTCGTTGCGGAAGTTCAACAGGTGCTTGATACAATCAGTGATCAACCGAATCGGTTTGCTGTTGCTACTGGCGACGTGCGCGAGGCACCCGTGCGCCGATTTCCGTACTACGTCTATTACCGAGTCAAATCGTGTTGGGTAGTGATCATCGCTGTATTTCATTCGTCACGCGATCCAGCGGTGTGGCAAGGTCGCGGATAGCCAGTCTCTGCAAGCGCCAGAGACTCGCGGCGGTGACATTCCAGTTTTCCGGCCTTTACCGAATTGGAATTAACGCAACAAAACGGTTGCATTTATTCTTCCCGTGGTTATAATGCAACCAGGAGGTGGCATATGACCCCATCAACGGATCGGATTGAACGAGAGATTCTGCTGAAGGTGCCGCGCTCGCGGGTGTGGCGGGCAATATCGAATGCCGATGAATTCGGCAGTTGGTTTGGCGTGGCGTTCAAGGGCAAGACCTTTGTCGCAGGCCAACGGGTGCAGGGCCAGATTACCTATCCCGGGTACGAGCACGTCGTGTTCGATATCTTGATCGAAACCATGGAGCCGGAACGACGCTTGACTTGGCGTTGGCATCCGGCTGCAATCGAACGTGGCGTTGATTACACGCAGGAAACACCCACGCTCGTTGTTTTCGAACTCAAGGAAGTCGATGGCGGCACGCTGCTGACCATTGTTGAATCCGGATTTGACCAAATTCCGCCGGCGAGAAGAGCGGAAGCGTTCCGCATGAACAGCGGCGGGTGGGACGCCCAGATCAAGAACATCGAAAAACATGTCGCGACGCCATAGCGAACCGACGAAGAAAGCGGCGAGGCGAAGCTTTGCCCCAATCTTTGCCGCACTCGGCGATGAGACGCGCTTGCGTCTCATCGCCGTGTTATGCG
>JANLTA010000253.1:0-5617 GCA_031362705.1 Gemmataceae bacterium
CCGCAAACGCTCTTCCATGATCGTACCGCCTTTGCACATTCGGGCCGTCCCGTGGGGTGCGGGATTATGCCTGTTGGCATTTGCAATACTGTGGTTGCCGCAGCAAGAGTTGGTTCGCTGGTTCGTGGAAAAAGACGCGGATCGAATCGCACGAATACCTGCGTTATTGAAAGCAACTGCTGTCAGTTTTCCATTACAAATAGCGTCGTTGTTGACCTTGATTTATCTTGTTGCCGGTTCGTTTTTGACCCTCGGAATAACATCGTTTCGACGAGCCATGCGCGATGCAATGATCGGGTTCGCGGCGTGGCTGGTGGCAACTCCCATTTTGTTGGCGCTGCAAACTGTCGTTCGCTACGTCACGATTCAACTACTCGAATTGCCGCCAATCGAACACAAGCTGATTGAAGCACTGTCGAAAGATCGCAACGATTGGTTCATGTGGTCGCTTGTCGCACTGGAAGCCGTCTTAATGGCACCCGTGCGTGAAGAACTGTTCTTTCGCGGCTGCCTGCAATCGTGGTTGACGCGACGAATCTGGGGCGGCACTTTGGCAGTTGGCCTGGCGCTCATTGCACCATTCGTGCTGACAACTCCTGATACGCCAAATGCAACCATGTTGGCATGCAGCGCGTTTGTCGCCGTCATGGCTATTTGTCTTTGGAGCGGGCAGGCCGGGTTCGAGAGACTTGCTTCACGTTGGTCTTATCTGTTTCCCCGAATGACCCGAGGGAGTGGTGCTACTTTTCGCGGCGTGGTCGGCACGGCACTTTTGTTTGCCGCTTTCCATGCGGCGGCATGGCCCGACCCAATCGCCCTGTTCCTTTTCGGTTTAGTCGTCGGTTGGCTCGCGTGGCGAACCCAGGGCCTCGTGGCGCCGATTGTGTGTCATGCCATGTTCAATGCAACGTCGCTGATGATACTGCGCTTATCGTCTACATAGGCCGATTGATCGTGTACAGCGTACCTTGCTCGCGGCGTTGGCCGGGATTGCCGGCTTTCATTTGCCTGCGTGCGATTGACCAGCCGAGTTGTTCGAGTCGCGCAATGAATGCCGGTGTGGCAGGACGATCTTGATCCGTCAACAGGATCGTGCCGCCCGGAGCCAACATCTTTTCAAACACCGCTAGCAGCGGGTCATGGTTGCGTTCCTCGTAAGTCAAATCCGAACCCAGAATCATCGGCACGATCAGATCGTCGGGTGGGTCACGCCAATCAAAGGGGTGCGCCCCGTAGTTGGTGTAGCCATTTAGGCCGGCATTGCGTTCGGCGAAGGCAACCGCGGTCAGGTCGTAGTCGCTGAATATCACGCGCAAGCCTTTAGACAGTGCCGCCAGACCGGCCAGCCCGAGGCCGCAGCCGATTTCCAGCGCGGTCAGGTCCGGCTGCCAGTCAGTTTCGAGAACTGCGCGTGCCAACATGCGTGCGGCCGGCCAGATGTCTGCCCAGTACGGCATGTACGAATCGGCGTTGAAGGCCGATTGAACCGATGGGAGGTCCAGCAGTTCCTCCATATCGCCGGGCCGGTCGATGATGAATGTGGCGGCTTTCAGCACGACCTTTTCACGCCGCAGGTCGGTCAAGTCGTCGGGGGATACAAATGCTCGCGGGGATCGCTCGGACATGTCAAATCATCGCCACACATTTGACCAACTCGGAGTGACTCATCGGTCGCTCAGCAGTGAATAAACAGTATGCTGCCGGCGGCTGTTGACTGTCCAATACCAGTTGCCGGTCGTTGGGCACGAGATAGCCATTGGGGCATGGAATGTGCCCGGTAATCAACAAATCGGCATCCACGGAGTTCAGGAACTTCACGGCGGTCGTGTCGGCGAGATCGCGGCCCCACACAAGGTGATACACCGAGCCTCCGGGTTGAAACTCCTCGGTGGGAAGGGCAGGTGCAGTGAGAACATCCGGGTTCCACATCTTGTCGGCGGGCGGCAGACTATGGCTGAGAAAGACGCGGTTACCAGTACGTATACCCAACGGCGCGGCATCGATGAGTGACATGTACGATTGGTAAACGTCATTCGCACGCTCGCCGTAGGCCGTGTTGACGCCGGCACGAAAGAGCGAGTTCAATTCACCGGACGCCCGGGCGATTTGTCGATCAGTCCGTTGGGCAAATTCGTGATTGCCCGGGAGAAAATGAACACGGCCGGGGAACTGCGCAATGGTGGCCGCCACGAGATCAAGTAACTGGTGCGACTTGTCGCTGCCATCGTCGTATTGAAAAGGCCCATGCACGACTTCTTGTAGAACTAGATGCCTGCGAGGCTGCCGTGCCAGGTCTGCCTTTTGAAAAATCGATTGAAAGTGCCCGACATGTCCATGTAAATCACCGGCCACCAGAACATCCGCGGCGTCGGTTAATGTCACCAGGCGGCCGACGCGACCCGGCGTCTTGCGACAGGTCGAAATGGCTTTGTCAAGTAGGCGCAGGATCTTTTCCGGGTCCGGCATTCGTTTTGATCTTAGCCAATGTTGATGGTCGCGTCTTGCCGGACACCGTCAAGCAACGGAGAATCACTTGCGTCCGTCCCGCGCGGGTCCGAACCGTCTCATGGAATTGACGCGTAATCTTAAACTGGACGAAGTCGCACGGCTGAAGCCGACGCCGCCGCACGCCGTCGCACCCGATGCCACCATAGGCGAAGCTGTGCGCATGATGCGGCAAAGACACGTCGGTTGTTTGCTCGTGTGCGATGGCAAGCACCTCGTTGGCATCATCACTGAACGCGATCTGCTGACACGGGTACTGGCAACCGGCCGGCCGTTGAGCGACACCGTGGACAAGGTGATGACGCGTGACCCGATCACGGTGTTCGCACATGATTCGGTGCGCCGCGCCATGCTTCGAATGCAGAAAGGCGGGTATCGGCATCTGCCCGTGGTAAACGAATCGAGTGTGCCGGTCGGCATCCTCTCGATCAAGCGGGTGATTCACTATCTTGCCGAGCATTTTCCGGCCGCTGTTTACAATCAACCTCCCGACTCAGCATCTTTTCCCAATCAACGGGGAGGAGCTTGAGCCATGACGACCGGGCCGCACCGTCGTGAACTTGCCCAGGCCACAGTCCGATTTGCCGGCGAATTCGGTGACGGCATCCACCTGATGGGCGAACATTTCACGCGCACAACGACGGCTATGGGCAACTGTGCCTTCACGATGCCTGACCTGCCGGCGGAAATTCGCTCAAATCCGGGAACTCTGGGTGGCGTACACGGATATCAAGTGCATTTCGGCGGCATGGCGCTGACGCCGGGCGATCACGTCGATGCGCTGGTGGCCCTGAATCCGGCTGCACTGCGGTCCAATTTGGCCGATGTCGCACCGGGTGGCATCATCGTCGTCAACGAGGAGACCTTTGTTGCCGACGAGTGGGTAAAGGCCGGCTACGAGCGCGATCCGCTCGGCGACAGCACGCTTGCGGGCTTCACGGTCGTGCGAGTGCCCGTGCATTCTCTTAATCGTGAAGCGGTGGCAGGCTTGCGGCAGAGTCCGCGCGATGCTGACCGAAGCCGTGGCTTTTTCGTGCTTGGACTGATGTTCTGGCTTTACGACCGGCCGCTCGAACCGACGTTGCATTGGCTGAATGATCGCTTTGCGGCCTTGCCGGATGTCCATAAAGCGGATCGCCGGGCGCTGAAGGCGGGATTCCACTTCGGTGAAGGGCTGAAGATTCCAAGCTATCGAGTCCCGGCGAAGACTTATGCGCCGGGAACTTATCGCCGCGTGTCGGGTTCGACGGCTATGTCGCTTGGGCTGGCGGCGGCGGCAGCGCGGTGTGAACGGGACTTGCTCTTCACGGCGTTCCCGTTCGCGCCGGCAGTGGAACTCTTGCATCAATTGATGGAGTTGCGCCCCCCGGGTGTATGCGTCTTACAGGCGGAAGATGAGTCCGCTGCCGCTGCCATGGCTTTGGGCGGCTCGTTTGGTGGTTCGATCGGCGTAACGGCGACCGCAGGGCCTGGCCTGGGAAACATGTCCGACGTCGTCGGGCTTGCCGTCGCGGCTGAACTACCGATGGTAGTGCTTCACGTTCAACGATGCGGACCAGCGCTCGGTGTGCCCGGCAAGGCCGAACAGGCAGATCTATTACAAGCTATTCACGGTCGCAATGGGGAATCGCCGGTTCCCGTCCTGGCAGTGCGTTCGCCGGCGGACGGATTTGATGTCGTGCTGGAAGCTACGCGGTTGGCCACAAGGTATATGACGCCGGTCATCGTGTTGACGGACGTGTTCCTGATGAATGCCTCCGAGCCGTGGCGTGTGCCGGAGGTGACCGCACTGCCCGATTTGCAATCAACCGCTTCGCCGACAACGCCGACCAACGGAAAGCCATTCCTGCCCTATTCTCGTGATGTGCGCCTGGCACGACCGTGGGCGTTGCCCGGCACGCCCGGGCTTGAACATCGCGTCGGCGGCCTGGAGAAGGAAGATGGCACCGGCGTCGTGAGCTACGAGGCCGCCGACCATGAACACATGGTGCATGTTCGCGCGCAAAAAGTCGCACAGATCGCGGGTGAGATTCCCCGCCTTACCGTGACCGGGCCGACTACTGCCGACATGTTGCTCATTTCCTGGGGCAGCACTTATGGTCATGTGCGCCTTGCCGCCGAACAGCTTCGCAGTGAGGGCCATTCGGTTGCTCATGCGCATCTTCGCCATCTGAATCCGCTACCCTCGAACACCGGCGAAGTGTTGCGGCGATACCGCCGCGTGGTCGCCCCGGAGATGAATTGCGGACAACTCGCATCGTTGTTGCGAACCCAATATCTGGTGGAAGTCGAAACGCTTACCAAAATCCAAGGCCGCCCTTTCACCGCCGCTGAGGTGTCGGCATGGGTCAAAGAAGCGTATCTGCCGCGCGTGTCATCACAGGGAATTGAACTGTGACCACGATGCTGCCAGTATTGTCGGCTAAGGACTTTGCCACTGATCAGGCGGTGCGCTGGTGCCCCGGCTGCGGCGATTACTCGGTGTTGACGCAGTTACAGCATGCGCTGGCCGGGTTGGGACAACCGCGCGAACGCATCGCGTTCATCTCCGGCTTCGGGTGCGCGGGCCGTTTGCCGTACTACCTGAATACGTATGGCTTCCATGCCTTACCCGGCCGCGCGCTGGCACTCGCTGTCGGATTGAAGACGGCGCGCCCGGATTTGACCGTTTGGGTGGCGGTCGGGGATGGCGATGCTCTGGGACCGGGTGCTAGTCAATTGCTTCACGTGATTCGTCGCAACGTTGACATCAAAATATTGTTGTTCAACAACGAAGTACTCGGCTGTACTCGCGGCCAAGTGTCACCCGCGACACGAACCGGCACACGAACTCGGACTTCCCCGGTCGGGTTCAACGAAATCGCCCTGAAGCCGCTGCCGCTGGCGCTGGCGGCGGGTGTGAGCTTTGCCGCGCGCACAGCCGACGTGGATGCGGAACGCTTTACATATGTCATTCGTCGCGCGACCTACCATCGTGGTACCGCGTTAATCGAGATCTACCAAAACTGCAATGTGTTCAACGATGGCGCGTTCGATTACGCCACCGATCCAGGCACCAAGTCCGAAGTCACCGTCAGCCTTGAACACGGCAAGCCGATACTCTTTGGCGATG
>JANLTA010000264.1:0-1891 GCA_031362705.1 Gemmataceae bacterium
AAGGAGCGCGCCGCGGTGCTGACGGCGGAACAGAAGACCAAGTTGCGCGACGCACGCGATAGCGATTTGGGCGAAAGTGACAAGGAAAAGAAGAAGGGTTAATCGATTGCAGATTCGAGTGTTAGCCCGGCGTGGATAGCACGTCGGGCTGACGACCCGACTTCATTTGATCGCTGCCAACACTTCACTGACGAAGCCATTCAACTTCTTAGCATCGATCTGTTCCATCGACGTGAAGTAGAGATCGATCACGTCCTCGCCGGCCTTTTCCTGGCGAATCGATACGTTGCCGGCCAGTCCTTCCACGCGGCTGAGGTTAAACACACCTTTCGGTACAAGGAAGCGGCAATCCAGTGCATCCGCCAATTTGGTCCAATAGTAGGCGATGATCGGTCCATCATTGCCGGCGCGCAGGCTGATGCGGTCGCGCAGATCCCACTTCACGACGATGTTCTTCGCGGCTGCCTGGACCAGCTCGAGCATTTTGGGTAACGCACGCCGATCCCATTTCAGTTTCTGCCCCGGCGGGAAGCCCTTCTCGCCAAAGTGCCAGCGCTCGCCGTTGACCTTCCACGGCATCACGTCTTCCGGCGATGTTTGCATGCGTTGAAGACTGGCCTGAAATGAGCAAACAGCCTTGGCCAGGAACTTGCTGAATGCGGGCGTCTCAATCTCCGACTTGCGGTTGACCAGAATCGTGACTTCTTGCCACGGCCCACGCCGCGTGGCAACGCGCACCCGCTTTTCATCGCCGAACGCCGTCGCTCCATCGGTCTCGTTGAGCGTCTTAATGCCAAGCGCCGCTGTGAGCGTGTCCTGTTTGAATGTGTTACGTCCGACACGAAATACGAGCCGCAACATGCGCTCGCCACCGGTCATGAGGTGAAGGAACCAACCCTGCGACTTGACAGGGCCGGTAATCTCGACGACAGTTCGATCATTCCATTGTGTGGTAGCAAAGCTCTCCAGTGCCTGTACTTTTTCTTCCACCCAACTCACCATCGCGCCTTCCCATACGCACGCTTTGCCCTGATGGGAAAGGCGATCTTCAGAGTGCCATTTCTTGCCGTCTGTCTGCCAGGGGGCCGCAATGTCCTTGCCAACGGACTCCAATTCGACATCGTGCGCAGTCACTCGATCCTGTTGCAACGGATCAAAGATCGCTCGAGTCACGTGAGGCCCGGCTGCCAATACGTCAGCGAGAATCGCTCCCGTGTGGGAACCCTTGGCTTCGGCGATGACCTCCGGCGGCCCCTCGGCGACAAGATAGCCGCCGGCGTCGCCCGCTTCCGGTCCAAGGTCGATGACCCAGTCCGCGCTCTTAATGACATCCAGATTGTGTTCGACGACGACGACCGTGTTACCAAGATCGACGAGGCGGTGCAATACTTCCAACAGTTTGCGGACATCATCGAAATGCAGGCCGGTGGTCGGCTCGTCGAGTATATACAAGGTCTTGCCGGTGTTGGGCCGGCCGAGTTCGGCGGCCAGCTTCACCCGCTGCGCTTCGCCGCCGCTGAGCGTCGGGGCAGATTGGCCGAGCGCGACGTAATCCAAGCCCACATCGGCGAGCGTTTGCATGATGCGGCGAAGTTTGGGGATGTTACCAAACAATTCCAGCGCGTCGGTGACGCGCATGTTCAGCACATCGGCGATCGACTTGCCCTTGTATTTTACCGCCAGCGTTTCGGGATTGAAGCGTGCGCCGTTGCACACATCGCATGTTACCCACACGTCGGGCAGAAAGTGCATCTCGATCTTCTTTTGGCCGTTGCCTTCGCAAGCCTCGCAGCGACCGCCGGCCCGGTTGAAGCTGAATCGCCGGGGCTGGTAGCCGCGGACCTTGGCCTCGGGCAATTGGGCAAACAACGTCCGAACCAGATCGAACACG
>JANLTA010000286.1:0-9291 GCA_031362705.1 Gemmataceae bacterium
ATATGGTCATGCCGCCCAGATCAATCGAAATGACACCGCCATTTGCGGCAGTGTTTCCGTCGGCCACGCAACGGGTCATTACAATGAATCCGTTGACGTTGGTGGTGGCGGCGACGCCGCCTTTGCCAACGGCTGTATTCAATGTAAAGGTGGAATCCGTCGCTTCGAATCGACCGCCAAGCGCCGTGACTTCAACAACTCCCCCGTTGGTAGCGGCGGTGTTCTTCGTAAAGATTACGTTGTTCGCAACCACTTTTTCATCGGTGATCACGATGGCACCGCCGCCGGCAAAAGAGTTGCCGTCGGTGATGGTGACGTTGGACAAAGTCACCGTAAAGATGCTAACGCCCGCAACGTTGAAGACGCGCGTCGCACCACCACCGCTGATCGTTACCGCTCCGCCCGAAGTCGGGCCAACAATATTGACGGCTTCGGTGATTGCGATTTCCGATGCCAGCAAGAGCGTCTTGCCCTGTACTGATGGATCGAAAACGATGTTATCAATCGCTCCAAGAGCCAGGTTCGCCTTGTCGATTACGTAGCGAATGTCGCCTTTATTTCCCACGCCCACGCCGGCATCGCCAAGCGTGTCAACGGTGAATGTCTGCGGAATCGCCGCATTGAAAACGGTCAACGTTCCGGCGTTGACAAAGAGGACGCCGTCACCGACTTGCGTGGCATTCATCGTAATGGTGTACGCGCCATTGTCGCTGAAATCCCAACCGGCCGCACTGTTGACCGGCGGCACGAATTCGTAGGTGGCTACTATCGTGGCACTGTCGGCGTTCGGGGATGCCATTACGAAGTCGGGAACGACAGTGAAGCCAAATGGCCCATCGACCTTGACATCGCCTTTGTTGATTGTCCCAACCTTAACCGCAATATCGTCGTTGTACGTGACCGTAAACTGGTACTTGGCCCCCGACGGTGCCAAGACATCGCCCGCAACGGCGGAAGCAGTCGGCGTGGGATCGCTTGATTCAATGGAACCTATGTCGTATTTCGCGCCCAGCGGCCGCGGTGAACCCCGTTGATCCGTTGTCAGGCCGGCGATAGTCAAGCCTGTATTGCGGGCCGTGCTTCCCGCGCCGGGAACGTGGTAGGCCGTGTTGCCGCCAATGGTGATGCCGAGAGGCCCCAGCAGGGCGTCGGTGTTGAATTGGTTGTTGCCACCGTCGGTGAATGGTCCCATCACGGCCTTGTCCGGCGTGATGGAATACTTGATCGTCGGAGAAATCGCACCGCTAATCATGTTGCCGCCGACGTTGTTATTCATGATGCAGTTGGTGAACGTGACCACCGGAGCGCCGCTGCTCGCCGCGTAAACATTTCCGTTGCCCGCGGCAGTGTTCAAGGCAAAGGTGCAGTTGTTGAAACTGACGATCGGCGTAGAGCCGCCACCGCTTGCCATGACGCCACCCGCCCCGGCGACGTCGGCGTTGTTGTTGCCCGAGAACGTGCAGTTCGTAAATGCAAACGTCGAACTTTTGACGCCCGAGCCGCTCAAATTGCTGATCGCGCCGCCGAAACCCGTGGTCGTGAGTGCATTGTTGACGAATGTCGTGTTGATGATCTTCACATCGGCGAAGTAACCGCGGAAGAACAGGGCACCGCCGTTTCGCGTGTTGGTGTTCGTGTCAAACGTCGTGTCGGTGATCGTCGAGGTCCAACCCCCGAGAATGTTGCCGTTGATGTCCGTATTCAGCGCCAGTGCGCCGCCGAAATTAGGCTGATTCGTGTTGTTGGAGAACGTACACCGCGTGACGTTGACGATGCCGTAGTCCACTCCCGTCGGCTCGAGAGCGCCGATCGCCCCGCCGTAGTTGGCCCCGGTATTGCTATCGAAAACGCAATCGGTGAAGTTGAACGTATCTTCGACCGAAGACATCAGCACCGCGCCGGCGGACCCAGTGGTCACGGCACCGAGGCCGTTGGATACGGTGAGCTTGGAAAGCGAGAACGTTTGTATTGAGCCAGTTGTCATATTGACGTTGAATACGCGCACGAGATCAGCCCCGTCGACGGCACAATTCGGCTTGCCCGCGACGAGGGTGGGACCGTTGATGGCAAGTTCATCGGTAATGTCCAACTGGGTAGCGACTGTGACAATTTGGCCAGCCATCGTGGCGTTGTCGAAGTTGATGACGTCGGCGACGCCGATGGATGCGTTGGCAGTGGTGACGCAGTAGCGCAAATCACCTACGAGCCCGACACCTAGGCCAGCGTCGCCGGGGTCGTTGACCGTATAGATGGCTGGTACGCTGCGATCCTCGAGCAAGCTCAGGGAGAGCGACCGACGCAACCGGCTGATCGGTTTGGCGAGGCGATTGGTGATTTTTCGTTGGGCCGGGCGGAAAGAAAAGAGATTACCGAAGGTGCGTCGCATAGCAGTCGTGCTCCCTTATTAGGAAAGACGGTGTAGAGTGATTCAAGCGAGTGTGGTGATTGTACCAGTGTCAAAATCGGATTGCTACTCTTTTTTGCAAAAAATTCTCACATTCTTTCCAAACTTGGGATTTGCCAACGTATAAGACATTTTTGAAAAGAGCAAAAACGGAATGAGCCGACCCGTCGCAACGGGCCGGCTCTTGACACTCGGTTTTTGGAAAATTGACCCCAAATTACGGTACGATCGCCGTCGTAGTGCCATCGACATTCAACTGATTTCGGTACCGGCGGACAAAGGCGTTGTAGTCGGCTCCGCTGATGAGATCGATTGTGTCGAAATTGAAGTAGCCACGATAGGCCGCGTCGCCCGGCTTCCTGGCCAATGAGGCTTGCATGGCCGCGAGATCGAGGTTGTTGACCCGGCGGTCGCCGTTGAAGTCGCCAAAGAACCGATAGAAGGACCGCGTGCCGCCGTTGGTTAGAGCCGCGCCCCCGGGGCCACCACCCTGGATCAAGCTTCCGATCAGGCCAAGGTCGTAGTTCCCGTCGGTCAACGAACCATTCGGCTCGACCAGGTATTGCCCGGCCGGGTTTGAGAAGCCGAAGTTCACCGAGTAGCTGCCCGTGTTCTGATCGTAGAAGGCCGACAGCGTGTTCACGTTGACGAACCCGGTAGTGTTGGAGAACGTCAACGACGGGCCGTTCTTCTTATAGATCTGGATGCCGCCGGTGCCTGCGATCGGGCCGCCAACCGGGACCGACGTGCCAGCCTTGGTCTGGTCGATGAAGACATAACCATTAAACGTTGCCTGTAGCCGGCGGATTTCCGACGCCTGATAAGTGCCGGTGGGATTGCCAGCCGTCATTAGCGTGTAGTCCGGCGGCCCGCTGGCGTAAGTCTGTGTCGGATTGACGGCGTAGTAGCGGAGGTCCGTCATGGTCGCCGGCGTCGTCGAGTTGCCGTAGGTGATGAATCCGCGTGTGAAGTCGTCGATATCGTGATACAGTTCCTTTTCGATCAGGAAGAGGCTTGGCGTGCCATCGTATGTGTTGTTCATTGCCGTCAGATCGTTCGTGCCGAACTGCGGGCCGACTTTGCTGTAAGCGCCGCCCGTGTTGTTGTTGCGAATGGCCTTCGGCACATTGGCCAGCCAATCGGTGGCTCCGAGGTAAGGGTAACCAAGGAACACATTGTTTCCGTTGCTCGCGCCGCCGGGGCCAGTGCCGCCAGCCAGCAGGGTGAAGTGCGTGTAATATACACTCGCATTTTGCCCGGCATCGACGATGCCGCCGTTGCTGGCAACCAGACCGGCGGCCGTGCTGGCCGTGCCCTTATTGTTGTTGCTGAGATTGTTGCCCTGGATCAACGCCGTGCCGCCATCGACTTGAATGCCGATGTGATTGTTGTTGATCGTGTTATTGAGAATCGAGGCCGAGCCGCCCTTACCAACGACCAACCCGGTCAGCGACGGCCCGGCCGTGACTTGGGCAAGATTCTGAACGAAGGTTGCGGTCTTATTTGTGTTCACGACGACGCCACGACCTGTGATGACGCCACTGCCAAGACCATCGAGCGTGACGCCGTTGGCGTTGAGAATGACATCGCCACCGGAACCGGTGAGTGAACCCGTGAGATTCAACACGCCGCCATTGATCAAGCTGACACCAACGTACGTGTTGGCCCCAGCTAATGTGACTGTGCCGGCCGTGGTCTTCACGAGACCGACACCGCCGGCAAAATTGGCGGTGACCAGGCCGCTTTGAACATCGAAGTTGGTCTGACTCGTCAGCGTGCCCGGTCCGGAGATCGTGCCGTTGATCAGCGACACGGCAAGGACGATGTCGTTGAAGGTGTTCATGGCGAACACCGCAGTCGCGCCGTTGACGATGAGCGATGAGGCATCGTCCAACACGTTGCTCGCTCCCATCTTGAGCGTGCCAAATAACACACTGGTGGTTCCGGTGTAAGTATTCGCACCGCTGATCGTGAAGATGCCGCTGCCTAGCTTGATGACGTTGCCACCGGTGCCGGACATCACGCCGCCGAACGATGTCGAAGCGTTGTTGCCGCCGGTTGTCAAAGTCTGACTACCAATGTCCACGTCGCCAAAGCCTTGCAATGCTCCGATGGTCTCGTCATCGCCGTTCAGATCGACGAGTGTGCCGGAATCGACACTCACCGTGCTCGCGTCATTGAGTGCGTCGCCATTGAGCAGCGTAAAGGTGCTGGAACCGTTGCAATTGCCAAGAGTAATGAGATTGCCAGCGGCCGTGATCGAGTTGACGATCACACCGTTGATTTCACGGAACGTGCTGGCACCGTTGGCTGTTGAAGTCAGATTGTTGGCGTCGATATCCAGATCAACCTTGCCAGCGGAACTCACGGTCACCAAGTCGCCATGCACGGCGGTATCGTTGTAACCGGAGTAGCCGCTCGGCGTGGTGTCAGTAATGTCGCCGGTCGTTGAGGTCAACGTTACATCATCTCCGGCACTGATGAGATTGGCGGTTGTCATGGACTTGGCCATGATCTGCACATCGTCGCCGGCGGAAATGTAACCGTTGCCGCCCGGACTGTGATTGAACGTGCCGGCGGCGGTCAACACGACATCGTTGCCTGCTTGCAGGTGCGAGCTGTATCCGCCGGCATTGGTCACGTCGATGTTGCCCGTGGCATTCGCGGTAATGGAGCCGGAGTTTGCCGTGACATAAGTGAACGCACCGACCACAAAATCGCCACCGCTGGTGACGTTGACGTTATTGCCGGCAAACGTATCGCCGTAAGCGAAGCCCGCTGTGTCGCCGAGTTCCACATCATCACCCGCCTGGAGATTCACGTCGTTGGAAGCACTGATCGCCGTTATGTTGCCGCCGGTGCGAATGTCAGCTGTCGCGCCGGTGGCTTTCAAAGTTGCATCGTTATTGGCGAAGACGCCTTCACCCTGATCGATCAACAGGTCGCCGGTGTTGGTGAGCAGCACATCGCCGGCAAACTCCTCGACACCGGTTAGGAATAAACCACAGCCGGGCGTGACACCGCCGACCTTAAGGCTCGCGGTGTTGTTGTCCACGAAAATGCCGCCGAGGAAATCGAGGGCCTCAATGGCGTTGACCTGGGTTTCCAAATGATCGAGCAACGTGCCGATGCCCTTATTGGCACCCATCGCCAGAGCCGGTGCCGTGACGTTGTTGGCCGCACCGTTGCCATCGATGATTGCTCCGTTGACACTGCGAAGCGTGACGGTGCCGCCGGTGCTGGTCACGGAGCCGACCGTAAGATCAGTCAACGCACACAAGTCGATATTGCCGCCGCCGGAGATCGTGCCATTGAGAATGAGATCGCCGCAGGTATCGAGATCGTTGTAACCGGCGGTTAGTGTGACATTGCCGAATGCGGAAACGATCGAACCGGCTTGCAGGATGACATCGTCACCGGCTTGCAGCGTCACGTCGCCGCCGGTCGATTGAACGGCAACGCCGCCGTTGACCGTGAGGTCATCCGCACAGGTCGGGAAGTCACTGATTTCGCCGGCGGTCATCACGATGCTGCCGGTCATGATTACGTTGCTGGCAACGGTCAACGGGCTGGCCGTACTGATGTCGGCACTGCCGCCGCCAGTCAAGCCGACGATCGCGCCGACAGTGCCGATGGTGAGCGGGCCACTGTTGGCAACGTTGATCGCGCCGCTGGTGGAAGTCGCCGCCAACGTGCCGATGGCCGTATCGATGGCGTCGGCCGAACCGATGCCTGTGCCAGCCGTAGCGCCGAGCTTGCTGCCGCTCACATCCGTGCCTACGTGGGCATCTATGATCTTCGCGGACGAGGTCAGGAACATCGTGCCGCCGCCGCTGATGGCTTCTGCCAACGTCAGATCGCCGCCGGCCTTAACGTCGGCATCGGCTCCAGCAAGTGTAAGGCCCGAAGTCGCATTCACGGTGCCGATGGTCACGTCGTCGGCATCGATAAGATTCACGTTGCCACTGACGTTGCCAGCGAGCGTGTTGACATCATTAGTCGCCACACCATTCAAGTTGAACGGTCCGATGCCAAATAACTCCAGGCCTCCCGCCTTCACTGCCTGAGTCTGTGACAGCGTTCCGCCGCTGGTGACGCTGAAAGTGCCAGCGCCCAGGTTCACGCCGTTGACGCCGTTCACAGTGCCAACCCCAAACCCATTTACATCAACGATAGTCACATTGCCGGTGGCGTCGCTGGCCATCGTGGTCCAGTTATTGGAGGCCGTATCCAGCGTGAATGGCCCTGCGCCTCGCAGTAAGAGATTCGTGACTGCGATGGCTTGGCTGTCAGTGACAGCGCCGCCGGCAGTCACGGCTAACGTCGGTACATTGGTCACGCCGTTGACGCCGAAGACGGAGCCAATGTCGAATCCTGTTGAGTCGTCGATTGTGACATTGCCCGAATTGTCGGCCGCCAATGTGCTGACATTGGTGCCAACCGCGTCAAGAGTGAAGCTGCCCGCACCACGCAGAGCGAGACCGCTGGCCGCGACCGGTTGACTATCGGTGACAGCGGCCCCGGCTTTCAAACTGGCATCGGCCGTACCGACGTTGACACCGTTCACGCCATCGACGCTGCCGATATCGAAACCATTGATGTCGACATAGGTCACCGTGTCGTTGCTGGTGACAATGGCCAGTTTGCTGACGTTGTTGTTTGTGGAAGACAAGTCTACAACGCCATCGGCCTTCACTGCCAGGTCTTGGACCGTGACACCAAAAGCAGAACCCGTGACCGTGTTCCCGGTCGTCAAATGGAGCGTCGAGGCCTTGGCCGGCGAGATGTTCTGGTTAATCGTCATGGCACCGCTGTTGGCATCGCCGATGCGAAGTACACTGGCAGTGACATTGTCGAGTTCCGCATCAATGAGGTTGAGGCCGCCGACGCCGCCGAAGTTGATCGCTTGGCTGTTCGTGACTTGCTTGAGCGTGACAATACCCGCGGCGGCGTTTATCGGTCGCGTGATGTTCATGTCATCTGCGATCACCGTGATGTCGCCGCCGCTGCTGACCACCCCGCCGTTGGGCACCGTGTTTGTGAACACGCCGCCGGCTGCCGTCGTGAAGTTTATTGGTCCGCCGGTCGCAGCGTTGTTGAACACCGTGGCCCCGCTGACCGATCCCTTGATGATTGAGATGTTGCCGATGCCGCCGGAGGTGCCTGCAGTGAAATTCATCGGGCTGCCGGCACCGTTGGTAAACACGTAGGTAAAGTCTTGCACCGTGATGTGCCGGCCAGCGGAAATCGTGACATCGGCACCGGCCTGCACGTCGCCGTAATAGCTGTTGTAACCAAGTGTGATGTCGCGCCCGGCTTGCAGCGAGACCTTACCGCTGGCGTACACATTGCCATAGGCCGTGCCCGTTCCCGTCGTCAAATCACCCGACGGCGTCGATGCGATTAACGTCACATCGCCGCCGAACGTCTGGACATCTTGTCCAGATTCCGTGAGTAAGATTGACCCGATATTGGTCAATTTGATGTCGCCGGAGGTCGTAGCCCGCACACCATCAAGAACCATGCCGCAGCCAGGCGCAAGGATGTCGCCGATGGTCAGGCTGGCGGCGTTGTTGTCCACAAAGATGCCGCCGGTCGCCGTTTCGGCCTCGAATGTGTTGACGACCGTTTCCAAGGCATCGCCGATCCCGATACCGTTGGCCGCTTGCATGGCCAACGCGCTGGCCGTCACGTTCACTGCTACGCCGTTGTTGTCAACGATTTGGCCAGCCATGCTCCGAAGCGATATCGTGCCAGCCGCAATAAGGGTCGGCACTTTCAGGTCGCTGACGGAACAGATGTTGAGGTCCGTACCAACGATGATCGTGCCAGAAAGGTTGAGCGTGCCTGAACTATCGAGGTCGCCAAATCCCGCAATCAGGTTGGCCGTGCCTGCGGCGATGAGGAATGAACCGGCTTGCATAATGATGTCGTCGCCGGCTTGCAACGTCACGTCGCCAACCGTCGACTGCACCGTGACACCCGTTTGAATTGTCAGGTCGTCGGCAAACACCGGGGAGTCGCTAATCTCCCCGGCCGTCAAGGTAATGTTGCCGCCCATTACCACGTTGGAAGACACCGTGAGCGGACTGGCGGCAGAAATGACCGCTCCCCCACCGCCAGTCACGCCGATAACGGTGCCCACCGTTCCGATCGTCAACACACCCTGATTGCCGATCTGAACGTCGCCTGTAGTCGTTATTGCCGCCACCGTCGAAACCTTGGTATCGAGGGCGTTGGCCGAGCCGATGCCAATGCTCGCCGTGAAGGAAGCGCTTGCCGCCTCCACGTCGGTCGCGGCCGGCGTGTTATCCACAATGCTTGAACCACTAAGTTCCGCTTTGAAGCCGGCAGCCTTGAGCACTTGATCGAAGGCCAGCGTGCCGGCCGCGGTCAGTTTGGTATTACCACCCGTGGTCAGCCCCACACTGTTCACGGTGCCGACGTTGAGTCCGTCGATATCCGTAAAGTTCACCGCATTGGTCGTATTGCCCGCGATGATATCCACATCGTTCGAAGCGCTCGTGAGTGTGAACGAACCAGCTCCAAGCAGTTCAAGACCCGCTGCGGTAACATCCTTGCTTTGCGTGACAGCGCCACCCGCACTCAACGAGGCATTGCCAGTGCCAGTGTTGACGCCGCTGACGCCGTCTACAGAGTTGATGACGAAATCATCAGCATCGATGAAGCTCGCCTTGTCGTTAGTGGTAACGATTGCCAGTGAATCAACGTCCGAGGTATTGTCGGTGATATTGACGGCATCGCCGACATTGATGCCCAGGTTGGCGACGACGATGCCGCCCGCCGTGCCAGTGACTTTGCCCGACGTCGTAATTCGCATTGTCGCTGATAGCCCTGGACTAACATCCGCCGAGACAACGACATTG
>JANLTA010000336.1:0-3689 GCA_031362705.1 Gemmataceae bacterium
CGGAAGATCTGGTCGTTGATCTGGCAGCGCGGGAAGAGAAATTGGAGTTTGTCAAAGTCGGTGGTTCGATGAACCCGACAATGCAGGACGCCAATCCGAAACCGAAAGCGAAGGATGCGACGGAATCAAAGGCCTCTCCAAAGGAAGCAAAGGCTGACCCACAAAAGGCTGCGCCAAAGGAAATGAAGGCCGATCCTCATGGCGACCCGCCGTCGGGACAATCAATCCGAATGAAAGTGCGTGTCGGTGCGATCCCTGATTACAGCGACGATGACAAAGATGGCGTGTTGCTGCAGGGCGTTAGCCCGGATAGTCCGGCATCGAAGGCTGGATTGAAGGAAGGCGACCGCGTCGTGGAGATTGCCGGCGATCCGGTGAAGAACCTCACCGCTTACATGGCGGCACTGGGCAAATTGACTCCTGGCAAACAAGTGGAATACGTCATCCTGCGCAAAGACCAGAAGATGACGATCAAGATCACGCCGGAGAAGCCGGCGCAGGAAGCGCCGAAGGAATAGTTCTGGATTGCCTGAAGCGCAAACGAAGGAAGAGAACTCCTTGCTTGCGCTTCGGGCTAATGTTTTGCCGCGGCCACGTGAATGTTGAAGCAATTGGACGAATTCCGACCGACGCATAACTAGACGTGCAATAAACCGGCGTGACTGGCGAATCACTGCATAGCGCCGGTGGCTCATCTGCCGGGGAAGGGGGATTCCGTGCCCGTCGTTGTGCGCTGTCCAAGTTGTCACCAGGATGCGTCGGTCCCCGAGACGCTGCATGGTCAAGCGGTGCTTTGCCCGCGGTGCCAATCCCGGTTCACGGCACCTGATGTCGCGCCGACGCAACCGGCGGCCAATCGGCCATTGCTGCCACCGCCACCGGCTCCGCCGATGGATAATCAAAAGACCTGCATCGAGTGTCACGCTTCGATTCGGCGGGCGGCTGTTGTGTGCCCCAGTTGCGGCGTGCCGCAGCCGGGCGCGACCACTGTGAGTTATCCGCAGCCAGTTGCCGCACCGTTCATGGACACGCCGCCGGCTTCCAATCGCGTACTGGTTGGCATCTTTGGTTTGTTGTTGGGCTGTCTTGGCGTTCACAAGTTTGTGCTGGGTTATAACAAAGAAGGCCTCATCATGTTGGCCGTGACAATTCTCGGAACACCCTTCGCGGCCGTCGGGCCGCTCGTCATGTGGGGCATTGGTCTTGCGGAGGGAATCATCTACCTGACCAAGTCCGACGGGGAGTTTCATCAAACTTACGTCGCGCATCGCAAGGGATGGTTTTAAGCCGGCGTTCAATAGGAACACCTTGTGGACCCGGCTTCAAACGAATTGGTTTTGCCTATCGAAGCTGCCGGCGGTGCCGTTCCCAAACGGGAACGCATCGTCGCCATTGATGTGCTGCGCGGGTTTGCGTTGCTCGGCATTTTGGCAATGAACATTCAATCGTTTTCGATGATCGGTTCGGCGTATGTCAACCCAACCGCGTATGGCGACCTCACTGGCGCGAATTACTGGGTGTGGTGGGCCTGCCATGTTTTCGCCGACCAGAAGTTCATGTCAATCTTCTCGATGTTGTTTGGTGCGGGCATCGTATTGATGACCGGGCGGCAGGAAGATTCCCTGGGACGGTCGGCGCGTGTGCACTATCGCCGCATGGGAATCTTGTTGTGCTTCGGCCTGCTGCACGCCTACTTAGTCTGGTACGGCGACATTCTCGTGGCTTATGCCCTTTGCGGAATGGTGGCCTATATCTTTCGCCGGCTGCCGCCGTGGGTGTTATTGCTTCTTGGATTGATAGCCATCGCAATTCATAGTCTCATCTACTTTGGCATTGTTGCTTCAATACCACATTGGACTGAACATGACCGGGAGGGTTTTCGCAATAGTATGCAGCCTGGCGCGGAGGCCGTCCTCAAAGAACTCGAAGTCGTGCGCGGCGGCTGGGTGGGGCAACTCAGGCATCGGGCACCCGTATCATTTTTTTTCGAGACATTTCTGTTTGCGATTTCGATAGCGTGGCGGGCCGGCGGTCTCATGTTGTTTGGCATGGGGCTATTCAAGCTGGGCTTTTTCAGCGCTATGCGATCGGCCCGCACTTATTGGATCATGGTGATCGGTGGCCTGGCTATCGGACTACCTGTCATCATTTATGGTCACCAGACAATTGTCGAACGAAATTGGGAGCCGTTTTACGCAATGTTCGCGGGATCCGAGTACAACTACTGGGGCAGCTTCCTCGTCAGTTTGGCCTATATCGGTGCGGTCATGTTGGCGTGCCAACAACCGGCGCTCAATGTGTTTACCCGGCCATTGGCCGCCGTCGGGCAAATGGCGCTGACCAATTACCTCATGCAGTCGATCATTTGCACGACGATCTTCTATGGCCATGGTTTCGGTTACTTCGGATACGTCGAGCGCGTCGGGCAGCTCGGCGTCGTCATTGCTATTTGGATGGTGCAACTAATCATCTCACCGATCTGGCTTTCATACTTCCGCTTCGGCCCGGCCGAATGGCTGTGGCGGACACTCACGTATGGCAGAAGGCCATAGAGCATATTACATATTTGTGCCGTTTGGCTCCCTCCCCCCTTGTGGGGGAGGGCCGGGGTGGGGGGGGGGTAAAACCTCGGCTCAACCCCCCCACCCTAACCCTCCCCCACAAGGGGGGAGGGAACCGGAAAGCTGCGGCGCAGGGCGGTGACGATTTCATCGAGCTTGTTCAAGAAGCGCGAACGATCTTTGGGTTTCATCGGGCTGGGGCCGCCGGTGACGGTGCCACCCTGGCGAAGCTGATCCATCAGGTCGCGCATGCCGACCGCCGCGCCGATGTCATTGTCCGTCAACTCCCGGCCACGCGGATCGAGCACGCGACCGCCTTTCTCCAGGCACCGGGCCGCCAATGGAATGTCGGCAGTAATTGCCACATCACCGTTACCAATCACTTCGGCAATATAATCGTCGGCCGTGCCGAATCCTGGTCGCACCACCAATTCGAACAATTCCCCGGCCGGCACCTTTAACGGGGCGTTGGCCACGATCACGACGCGCATGGAATAGCGGCGGGCCACGCCATACACCTCGTTCTTGACCGGGCAGGCGTCAGCGTCGATGTAGATGGTTGGCATGTGCAGAATCCGAGAACTGGATCAGCGCGAAGGCTAAATATGGTACATCAGCACCTCAGCCGCTTCATCACCCGCGCTGCGGATTCGCAGTTGCGGCTTTTCCAGGACCACGTGCGTATAGGGTGGCACGGAGTGGGTGAGCCAGACGTTGGAGCCAATGACGGCGTGGTGGCCGACGATGGTGTCGCCGCCGAGGATGGTGGCGTTGGCGTAGACAACGACGTCGTCTTCGAGGGTCGGGTGGCGTTTCATGCCGCGAATGATTTGCCCTTGCGCGTCGCGCGGGAAAGAGAGGGCACCGAGGGTCACGCCCTGGTAAAGCTTCACGTTGTTGCCAATGAGGCAGGTCTCGCCGATGACCACACCGGTGCCGTGGTCGATGAAGAAGCCGGGGCCGATAGTCGCGCCGGGGTGGATGTCGATGCCGGTCTTGGAATGAGCCAACTCGGTCATCATGCGCGGGATGAGCGGCACGCCGAGTTGGAGGAGTTCATGGGCCAACCGATAAATCGTAGTCGCTTCCAGGCCGGGATAGCAGAAGATGATCTCGTGGTGGCTCTTG
>JANLTA010000369.1:0-14284 GCA_031362705.1 Gemmataceae bacterium
TTTCCGACTGTCCCTGGAAGAACCCAAGCTGGAGAACGCCCGGCCATCATCGTGCAAAACGAACCCTTCCTATCCGCACTTCCGACGGTTCTTGTCATCCCGTTCACCAGCAAACTCGCAGCCGCTCGATTCGGTGGCACCATGATTGTTCAGCCCGACGCCCAAAACGGCCTGACGCTGCCCTCGGTCGCGCTGGTGTTTCAATTGAGCGCTCAGGACCGCCGCAATCTTGTAGACCGTATGGGTGAACTTGAGGCTTATGCCCTTTCGCAGTTGATCGACATGATCCAACAACTGACGGCTTGACGGCGAACTCTAGAGTAGACTTTTCGCATTCGCATGCGCGGGGCTATGCCTCACGCGCTGTCGGTTGAATTGCATATGCCGACAATTTGAGCTAGGGTTGCACCACCGTTCTGGAGTCTTGACCATGATTGCGCGCCGAACGCTCCGCTTGGAATCGTTGGAATCTCGCACGGCACCGAGTCTGACGCCGGTGGGAACAGAATTTCAAGTAAATACCGTGTCAGAACAACGGCAATGGTACTCATCCATCGCAACCTCGGCTTCGGGACAATTTGTCGCGGCATTTTCGGGCTTCGATCCAAATGGGCCGGGCACTCACTGGGGCGTCTACTGTCGACGGTTTGAAGCGAATGGTATGCCAATTGGCAATCAAGTTCTGGTTTCCGAGACCCCAGGTGTGCTTTCAAGAGAAGTTTCTGTCGGAGCAGACGCCACAGGCGGTTTCGTAGTCGTTTGGTTGGACGTCGTCGACTACACAGGTTCGACCAACGGGACTATCCGCGCCCGCCGATTTGATCACAATGGAATACCGCTGGGTTCAGTCATTGTCGTAACGTCGCCTACTTCGGGCGACGTTTATGCGTTTGATGCCGCTGTCGACGCATCTGGCAATTTTGCGATTACCTGGGTTGAATCCCCCTGGAACAGTCAAACAGTGGTGCGCAGATACTTAAGCGATGGCACGCCTGTATCAGAACCAGTTGTTCTCGATCAGGGTTATACTAACAATGCCGCGATTACAATTGCCCCAAATGGCGTAGCGACGGTAGTTTGGGATAATAGCGTTTCAACGAGCGGCGTGTGGTTGCAACAGATCGCGTCCACAGGGGCATTGCTCGGCAGTCCCATTCGGATTAGTCAACTCACCGATAGAGAGATCGAGCGTCGGCCAGATATTGTGGCTATGCCAGACAATTCGCTGGTCGCGGCGTATGGCTATCACGTATCGCCTTTTGCACCTGCCAAAGTCGCCTTCCGTCGTCTGTCGTCAAGCAGCATTCCGCTCGAAAATGAGGTCGATGTACCTTCCGGATATGCACTGCAAATCAGAGAACCATCAATTGCCGTTGGCACGGCCGGCAGGTTCACCATTAGCTACACGGTCGATTCCCCTCTTGTTGCGCAATCGGAGATTCGAATCCAGGATGTCGGTGCTGATGGTCTACCGACATTGCCGCCCGTCGTGGTGAGCAGTTCGGACAGTTACTATCGCTGCCGTTCGTCCATTGCCATCAATAGTGACGGCGATGGGTTCGCCGTTTGGGATGGTGGAGGTTCAAGTTCCAATAGTGCGCTGCCAGGTCCGGACGGTTCCTCATTTGGCGTTTTCGCGCGACGGTTCGTTGTCGATCTGCTTACGATCACTGAAGCAACCGTGAACGACTGGTCGAGGTCTCGTTCGTCCGTCACCTCCACCTCTCTCACTTTCTCTCTCCCGATCATTCTCCCCACGAACCCCGCCAACGCCTTCACGCTCACTGGCCCAGCTGGCACCATTCCCGTCAGTGTCGATTCCTCAGCTAGCACTCCGGCCGGGGCGAACCTCAAGCTGACTTTCCCCACCTATCCCAGTGGCCTACCCAACGGCCGGTACACACTGCGTGGCCTCGCTTCACAGATTCATGACACGGCGGGGCAGGCGCTGGATGGCAATGGCGATGGCGTGCCGGGCGATGATTACGTGATGAACTTTCACCGGCTGGCCGGCGACTTTGATGGCGACGGCACCGTGGCCACTTCGGACTTCATTCTTTTTCGGTTTGCGTTTGGGTCGAACGATTTGACGTTTGATCTCGATGGCGATGGCACGGTGAATGCCAGCGACTTTGTGCGCTTCCGGCTCACGTTTGGGTCGGTGATCTAGTGTTGTGTCACGCATGGTTTGATGGGTAGCCGCACTCGCCTGAGTGCCGGCAGTCCCGCATTCAAACGAACGCGGCTACCCCTCAATTCATCGTTGACGAAGCGCCAGACCAAAAGAACTTAGAATCGTTGCCGAGGGCGCGAAATTGCTCCATTGTTGCCAACCATGTCTCCGCTGGCGACGTGACGTTTCCTGGCCGCAACATATTGTCCGGCATTGACTTGCATTGAGTTGGCCATGCCGACTTGAATCATTGGCGCCACCGGGAGGGGGGGTGTGTATTCGTCGGCAACGATCGACGTAACTAGTGTTGTTTTGCACATGGCCTGATGGGTGGCCGCGCTCGCCAGAGTGCGAGCAGACCCGCGTTCAGGCGACCGCGGCTACGCCTCAATTCATCGTTGACGAAGCACTGGCCGTGTCGCTACGGTGGGTCTCGCAAAGCCTCGACCCACCCTACATCAAGGTCGGTGGCCGGTTTTGTAGTTTTGTAGGGTGGGTCGAGTATTCGAGACCCACCGGGGAGACTACTGGCCCCGGCCAAGAATATACTTGCGCGGATCAACCTCATCGCGCAGAATGCGTAACTCCTCGGTAGTCGGCACTTCGGTTCGGCCAACTGATTCGGCAATCTCCATGTGGAAGCCTGTGGCGGCTTGTACCTGATCCAGCGTCACGCCGGGGTGCAGGCTTTGCAATTGCATGCGGCACGTCGTCGATGAGTAGCCGTAGACGCCTAGATCGGTGATGACACGATACGGCCCGGTGCCGGGAGGCAGACCAGCCTCTTCGCGGCTGCCAGGTCCAGTGAGATAGCCCGGCGTGGTGAGGAAATCAAGCTTTTCGACAAAGCGGCGTGCGTTCTGTTGCGTGACCACCATGGTGCGCCAGCACAGGGATGCCAGGTCGTTGGCCCCGCCGCTGCCGGGGAAGCGCACCGTGGGCTTCTTGTGGTCGCCGGCAACGGTAGAGTTCAGGTTGCCGTAGGCGTCGATTTGGGCGCCGCCGAGAAACGTGTAATCAACTTGGCCGCGCTGGGCAAACTGCATGATTTCGCACATGCTCGACGCCATCAGTGCGCGGTGAAACGTCCGCGAGTCGCCTACGCTGATCGGCATGGTGGGCAATTGCGGAGCCAGGCCGCCGGCTTCGAACATGATAACCAGGTCCGGAGCGTGAGTCTTTTGTGCTAACATGGCAGCGGCGCATGGGATGCCAGTGCCGACGGCAACCGATCGGCCATTCTCCAGTTCCCGCGCCGCACAACAGATCATCAGTTCAATGGGTGAATAACTCAATTCAACAGCTCCTGTCGCCGGAGGTCGGCCATGCGGGCTGCGCCGCCGGACTTGCGCAGATACTCGGCGAAGTCGGCCACGCTGTAGACGTACTCCTGCAAGAACGATTTGTACTTCTCCACGTCCTTCTCCACCGCCATCCATTGCCGGATGTAGTCTTCGTCAGAGAAATACTCGCCGGGCATGTTGCCGGGGTAGCTGCCGCCCGGCACTTCGCAAACGGCATCAACGCAGAGAAATGGAATTGCCGTTAGCCACGGCTCCCGGCGAATCTCGTCGTTGTCGATCAAGCGTTCACAGGTGATGATGACTCGTTTGGAAGCGCGCGATAGCTCGATGTCGGCGACGCTGGTGCCGCGCAGGCGACAGTTGCCAAACTGATCCGCTTCATGAACATGAATGGCCGACACATCCGGCACCAACGATGGCACCGCACATAACTTCTCGCCGGTGAACGGGCAGGTGATGACTTTAGCCGCACTGTAGCGAAAGGTGTCGGTGCCCAACATGGATCGCATGGGCAAAAACGGCACACCCATCGCCCCGGCATGCAAGCGCACGGCTAGCGAGTAGTTGGACCATTCGACGGAAGTCACGGTCCCTGATTCCATGACGCGCCGGGCATGTGGCGACAAGCCCCGCGCTTCGATGCCGACGATGTACGCCGCATCAACGGCCGCCAAAGTCGGCCCACGGCCCAGCAGGTTGCCGGCGCAAATCAACTGAAAGTCGAACGTGGATGTATGGCCGGCAAAGCGCAGGTTTTTCTTTTCCTGCCGCAGGATCTCGTGGCACACCGCCGCCGGGATACGATTGGTGCCGAACCCGCCAATGGCCAGGTAGTCGCCGTCGTTAACCAGCCGACTTACGGCTTCTTTGACCGTCGTGACTTTGTCCGTCAATGCCCGCGGCTTGGCTCGAAATGCCTCGCGCTGGGCATTCGCCGACGAATCGGACAACATCGGCCCCTGACCCTGTGAAAGCACGTCCATCGGAATCCTCGAAACGATTCTGCGAATAGACTACCGGTATCGCCCCCGCATCGGCCAGCGATTTGGGCCGATCATCGCCTGCAGACGGGAAATACCATGCGACTTGTACCGTTCGTGGTCGTTCTTGCCAGTGGTCTTGCGTTCGCTCAACCCGCACCGGATGCGGGCACGCAGGTTTATTCCAAGGTCGTGCGCTCGACGGTGTGGATCCACTCGCGGCACGGGCAGGTCCAGGCGACCGGTTCGGGTTCATTGATTGACCGCCGCCGCTCACTGGTGCTGACCAATTACCATGTGGTGGGCGACGAAGACCGCGCCACGGTCGTCTTCCCTGCATATCGAGACGGCAAGCTGGTGGCTGAGCGTTCGGAGTATCAGCGGCGATTGGGAGAGATTGGCATCAAGGGGCGAGTTGTGGCCCGCGACCCGGACCATGATCTCGCCGTCATCCAACTTGATTCCATACCGACCGGCGTGCCGGCGCTGTCGCTGGTTGATAAAAGCGTCAACACCGGGCAGTCGGTGCATTCCATCGGCAACCCCGGCGGCTCGGGAGCGCTTTGGGTCTACACGCCGGGACGGGTGCGGCAGGTTTACAAGAAACAATGGCGGGCGAAGTTGGACAATCGTATTGCCAACTTTTCCGGTGAAGTCGTCGAGACCGACTCGGCCACCAACCCCGGCGATTCCGGCGGCCCGCTCGTCAACGATGCCGGTGAATTGGTCGGCGTCACCCAAGGCGGCGCGGTACAAGCCAGCTTGCTCAGCACTTTTATCGACATCTCCGAGATCAAGAAGTTCTTGAACAGGACCGATGTCCGCAAGGCGACTGGCTTCGACGGCAAAAGCAGCGACCGTACCACCGCGCTCACCAGTCACGACGGCGGGCGGTTCTTTACGGAAAAGTCGTTGGCCGCCACAAACGCGGCCGCTAAAAGCGTGTACCAAAGGACCGGCAAAGACCTCGTCGTGGAAACATACGCCAACATCCCAAAGGACAAGACCGAAGAAGTGAAGTCAATGAAGCCGGAAGATCGCTCCAAGTTCTTCAAGGATTGGGCACACGAACGAGCCAAGGCCGAGGACGTGAAGGGCGTTTTGCTGTTGGTGTGCCGCACACCATCGTCGTACCACGTCCACATCACTGACAGCAAAAACTTTGATGCTCGCGACAAGTTAGTCGCGATCATCCGCAACCATTTCACCAAGAAAGAATTCGACGCCGGGCTGGAAGAGTTCGTCAAGGCGGCGGTGGAGGTGTTAACGAAGTAAGCAGCTTGCGGAATCACCTCAACCATTGCACATCGCGATACCACGCCAGCGCATCCGTTAGCGACTCCGCCACCGGTCGCGGTGTGATTTTCAGCTCGGCCATGCTGCGTGAGGCGTCGAAGCGCATGGTGCGACGCGTGAGACGCACGCCAGTGGTTGTCGCGGCCGGGATTCTGTGCGTCGCCACTTCGGCGATCCATTCGCTGATCATCGCCGTGGTCAGCGCGACCGGATATGGCACGGCGAATCGTGGCTCCGGAACGCCACAATGGCTCGCAACCCAGTCAAATAGTTTGCGTATCGTCCAATTTTCCGCGCCGAGCAAATAGCGGCGGGCGGGTCGCCCGCGCTCCAGTGCGGCGATCATCCCGGCGGCCGCGTCACGCACATCAATCAGGTTTAGCTCGGCGTCTAAATAGAAACTCCGCCGTCCGCGCGCACAATCCAAAATCATCTGCGTCGGTGGTGAGCGGCTCCAATCGCCAGGGCCGACGGGCAGCGTCGGGTTCACGATCACGACCGGTGCGCCATTACGGGCCAGCCGAAACGCGAACTGCTCGGCATACCACTTCGACCGGCAATACGGGCCGATGACCTCGCCGAACGGCACATCCTGATCCTCGGCGATGGCCGTCGTCTGCTTCGCACGAGTGAGGATGCTCTCCGTGCTGCAATGCAGTATCCTCGTTGCCCCCGCATTCACGGCGGCCGACAACACGTTGATCGTGCCAATGTAATTGACTTGCCTGAAGTCGCCTTTGCGTTGCGTCCACAATTGTGGATTCGCGGCCAGATGGTAAACGTGTTCACAGCCAACCATGGCGGCATCAACGGCACGACGATCGCGAATGTCAGCCCAGGCAAGTTCGATTTGAGCTAAGGGTAGATGATCGATCTTCGCGCCGGGCCGCTCCAACACACGAACATGTTCACCGCGCTCTACAAGCATCCGCACCAGATGGCTGCCAATAAAGCCCGCGCCGCCGGTGATGAGGATCATGCGAAACAGTCGTCAAAAATCAAAGTGCCGCTTACGCCACACTATCCTTGCAGATTCTCCAACATTTCTCGGAGCGGCACCAGGCGTTGGCCACGGCACTCTTCGATTTTGAGTGCTTTGAGCAGGCGGCGGCGCAATTCGGATTGCATCTCTTCGATGGCACTTGCCGAAGTGCTTGGCAACTTAACACAACCGCCTGCCCTGCGATCGTGGCCACCCGCGCGACCTAGTCGTCCGACCACGCTGCGTAGCAAGTCGCCGGCTCCGGCATTCTTCAGCGACGACCGCACCGATAGCATCAGCTTTTCGCCATGCACGCCGGCACACACGGCCCAATCGACTTCTTCGAAACGAATCAGGAAGTCGCAGACCTCGGCCGCCAAGTCGGGTTGCGGCAATTCGTTCACCTAACTGATGATGAGCCGGTCGTAAACAAACGTGTTCTGTAAACCGAGCAGCAGCGTCTCAAAATGACACAGCGGCAACCGCGCGTTGCGCATGCGGGCCAACACGTCCTTGTCGGCCTTGGGATAGAGGAACAAAGTGGCTTCGTCGTCTATCGCGCTCGCTTCGCGCGGATAGCCGGATGTCTCGGTTTCAATACCGTACATCAGCGCCGTGGCGACTTCCTTTGGCAGCGCGACCTTCTGCTCCTTCAGATACTTCGCCACCAGAGAACATGTCGCACCAGCGTTGCGCCGGACATCGACGAACGGCACGCCCTTGAGGCTTCCGGGTGTTTCATGATGATCAATGACGGCGGAAATGTTCACGTCGTCACTGAAACTATGTCGGCCGGTCTTCGGCTGACTGTCCACCATGACTACGGCTTCGTCCGCATCCCACTTCAGCGATTCGACTGGCTCCAACTCGATGCCGAGCAGGTCGATCATGGCGCGGTTCTCCGCGCGACCAATCAGGCCGTCACGGGTCAGGCGCGTGGGTTTGCAGAGACAGGTTTCGACCAGATGGGCCAGCCCGAGCATACTGCCCAAGGCATCCGGATCGGGATGAACGTGGCTGACAAAGGTGACGCGCGAAGCGTCGTGCAACCCGTCAAGGAACCGGTCCGAATGTTTTCTTGACCGGCGTTTCTTCGTGACCGCTGTGGAGCGTGAGCCCCCAGCGTCGTCGGCGCTGCGCGCCATAAACGGTAATCCTCATTTCGCCGGGGTTCGTTTTCGACGTGCGAGACAAAAGCCACGCCGACGCCCCGGTTAGGCGACCAAACCACATTACTAGCGTGCGACCCCCGCGCCAAGAACACCCGGCGAATAGCGCTTTGGCGTGGTTATGTCGGTTTCGCCGACAATTCCAATACTCTTCGCCATTGTGCCGACGTAACCGGCATAACCGACAATCTCGGCATTTTCGCTAAATGCCAGCTAGCTAGCGACTTGTCGGCTTTGACTTGAGCAAGCGTTACAGGGTGTTTCAGCCATTTCACGAAGCGGGCGATGATCCTAACATCTTTGATTGCTTGATCTTGCGGTTGCCTAGGAGCCATCACTTCCATGATTCCAATGACCGCTTTCACTTTCCCGGTGTGGTAAAAGAAGGCTTGATCACCGACCACGCATTGCCGCAAGTGTTTGAGAGCTAAGGCGTTGCTGACGCCGGACCACTCGGTTTCGCCGTCCCGCTCCAAGTCGGCAAAGGAATAATGGGTCGGTTCCTCTTTCAGAAGCCACAGGTTCATCGCGGTTCCTCAACGGTTAATGTCCGGCTAGTTGCATTGTTTGCGGACAACGAATGTTGGCCGCCCGTCAAACGAGCAACGAAACAACGCATCGACCCAAGGGTCGAATTTCATTCTACTTGTGCCGAATGCCGATAACGGGTAAAACCGTCGGCCGACGGCATTGCGCGCATCAGGAGCCACGGATGGCGATTCTCGAAGTCAGTGGTCTCGTCAAGTTTTATGGCCGACGCCAAGTCGTCAACGGCGTCGCCTATGAGGTCAACGCTGGCGAGGTTGTCGGTCTCCTCGGGCCGAATGGTGCCGGCAAGACAACCAGCTTCCGCATGACCACGGGCCAGATCGTGCCCGATGATGGCAAGGTGATGTTCAATGGCAAGGACGTCACCGACTGGGCCATGTATCAGCGCGCACGTTTGGGGATGGGATACCTCACGCAAGAGTCCTCCGTATTTCGCAAGCTGACCGTCGAACAGAACATCCTCGCGATTCTTGAAGCGTTGCCGATGAGCCGGTCCTTGGGCCGCAAACTCAAACGCACCGAACGCTGGGACCGCACGGATGCCGTGCTGAAACAGTTTGGCCTGGAACACATCCGCAAGAACTCGGCATCGCGCGTATCGGGTGGCGAACGCCGACGTTTGGAGATCGCGCGTTGCCTGGTCTGCGAGCCAAATTTGATTTTGCTGGACGAGCCGTTCGCCGCCGTCGATCCGATGACCAACTCCGACATCCAGAAGATCATTCTCGATTTGGCTCATCAAGGCATCGGCATTCTTCTCACCGATCACAACGTCCGCGATGTGCTGAAGATTACCCATCGCAGCTATCTCATCAAAGACGGCCAAGTCATCGTCCACGGCACGCCGCATGAGATCATCCACAACCCGGTGGCCATTCGCAATTACCTCGGCGACACCTTCGATGACTTCGCGCCGCGTGCCTATGCACCACCGGCACCGGCTGGTCCATCATTGGCGATGCTGGTCGAAGCGTTGCGTGATAACGCCATGACGAAGGCGGCCGTTTCCGAGTTGGTGCGCCGCGGGGCCGACTCGATTCCAGTTCTGTTAACCGCTTTGGAACGGGGCGATGTGGAGCTGCGCCGGCGTGTCGCTCTGGTGTTGCAACACATCTGCGGCGCGGGCTTCATGTACGATCCGTATGGGCCGGAAACACAGCGTCGGCAGCAACTGGCCACATTGACGGAACAATTCCTGCGCCGGGCCGGCTAACACTATCGCCGGTTCGCGGCATGGCTGCTACATTCTCTGCACATCCACTCCAGGCAATGAGGTGCAGCATGGCCGTGACAAATGAATTGATTGAGAAATATCTCGAAGGGCCCAAGCAACTCCGCGCCGCGGTGGCGGGGCTGACGCGCGAACAAATCCTGGCACGACCGGTACCTGGCAAATGGAGCGTGCTGGAAGTTGTTTGCCACATTGCCGACTTCGAGCCGGTGTATGTCGATCGCATGAAACGCGTGATCACGCACGATAGGCCGCTCTTAATGGGAGCGGACGAGCAGTTGTACGCTGCCAAGCTGGCATACCAGGAGCGTGACCTCGAGGAAGAACTTCGCGTCGTTGAAATGACGCGGAGCGCGTTTAGTCGTATACTGCGAACGCTGCCTCCGGACGCCTACCAACGTGCCGGCGTTCATAGCGAGCGCGGCCTCAACACGCTGGAAGAGTTCCTGCGTTCGATCGGCAATCACATCCCGCACCACCTCCCGTTCATCGCGGAAAAACGCAAGGCGATGGGTTTGGTGGCATGACGTAAAAACCCGAGCCGATACAACCGGACAGGTCGAAAAAAAATCCGTACCAGTGCTTCTTGCCGCCGTTGCCGTCAGCAATAGGAAGCGGGTAACTTAGACCCACAATCACTCGGCTGACAAACCGCGACGATTGGGGTTGCCAAAGCAAACGGGATACCGCAAATAGATTGCAGTTTCTCGCGCGATCCGCCGATAGCGAAGCGGAGCGCGGTCAGGATGAGCAAAACTTCGACGAATTATCGTCGAGCTGATTTTCTTCCGTTGAGGATTAACCGATGATCGGTGGCGTGACGTGGATCGGATTGGACCTGCTGGAATCGGCCGAGATGGATCGGCCGACCGAACCCTGGCGGATGTGGGGCGGCGATCCCCTCCGCGCTGGCCCTGCCGGCGCCGCTAAGGATGAAGAAGAGGACGAGGAAGAAGAAGACGACGAGGACGATGACGAGGACGATGACGACCTCGAATACGACGACCTCGACGACGATGACTTCGACGATGACCTCGACGATGAAGACTTCGACGACGATGACTTCGACGACGACCTCGACGACGATGAAGACGAGGACGACGATGAAGACGAGGACGACGATGACGATGAAGAAGTCTGATCGAATCTGAAATTACGTACACCGGCCAGCGGAAAGTAACACCTTCCCGCTGGCCGTATACTTTTGCCAGTCCGTTGTCACGGAATCCGGCATGATCGACCAGGGGCAAGATTCAGCTCGGAAAAAGCCGCGACCCTATCGCGTCTCCAAATGGATGGGTCGCAACTGGGCCAGAGTCCACTATGCCCGCAAGGTCGAGCCGACATGGTTCGAGGTTAATCGTTTTGATCTGCCCATTGCCGACCTTGGTGCCGAGTTCGACGGCTTTCGCATTGTCCAAATCTCGGATATGCATTGCGGTCCGAAACTGCCGCTCGATTATCTACCGCAGGTCGTCGCCGCGGCGCAAGCGGAGGCACCCGATGCCGTGGTGCTGACTGGCGACTTCGTCCACAAGGGCTTTCGCCATGTCGAAGCCGCGGCGGACAGCCTGCAAGGGTTGAGCGCGCCCCACGGCGTGTTTGCCGTGCTGGGCAACCACGATCATTCCATTCGCAATGCTCTGGGCATTCGCCGGCACCGGAATCTATCGAGAACAATCACCGACGCATTGACCGCGCGCGGTGTGCGCGTGCTGGACAATGAATCGCAGACGTTTCAACGCGGCGATGATCAACTCCACTTGGCCGGTGTCGATGACTTGTGGAGCCGGCGCTGCGACATTGGTCGAGCGCTGGCCGGCTTGGCTCCGTCGACGCCACGTGTATTGCTTGCTCACAATCCGCGCACGGTAGAACGGCTCGACGGTCAGCGCTGCGATGTGATGCTTTCCGGGCATACCCACGGCGGGCAAGTGGATTGGCCAGGCATGGGCCGGGTCACTCTGGGCCGAAAGGCGAATAAGTACGCTGCCGGGCTGTATCGTCACGAACAAACCCATCTTTACGTCAACAAGGGCGTTGGCTTCGGTTGGCGGATCCGTTTTGGCGTGCGCCCGGAAGTCGCGGTCTTTCACCTGCGTTGCGCCACTTGACGCTTGGCAAGCGGTTCGATGTCTGTTAGTAATGCAGTGTCGGCTTTCCCGGAAGCGACGCTAAGGACATCGGTTATGCCAAAACACGGAAGCAAAGCCAGCGCATCGGCCGCACCCGCGCCGAGTACGCTTGCTCGTTTTGCCGAACAAAGCCAACTCGATTTTGAGCTGGAGTTTTACGCCAAGGTTCTCAATCGCTGCCCGACCTTTATGGACGTGTTGCGCGCCCACGGCAATAACTTGACGCTCAAAGGTCGCTTCGCCGATGGTTTGGATATCGACAAGAAGCTAATCTCGTTACGGCCCGCAGATCCACTGGCTCATTACAACTTGGCGTGTTCCTATGCGCTGATGAAAAAGACCGAGTTGGCCATCAACACGTTATCCCGTGCCATCGAACTGGGTTACCGCGACTTCCGCTATATTCGCGAAGACCACGACCTGGACGCGGTGCGGGCCGACCCGCGTTTTCGTCAACTCTTGCGACAATTCGGCGTCTAAACAAAAGCTCGCAATTCATCGAATTGTCGCACCGCGAATCAACTGGTCCGTCAGGATCAGTGCGAACATGCCGATACTGATGACGCCGTTGACGGTGAAGAAAGCCGCGTTGACCCGGCTGAGATCATCGGGTTTGACGAGCCAATGTTCGTAAACAAGCAGTAGGGCCACCGCGATCACACCGGCAAGATACACCCATCCGAGCGGCGGGTCGGCAACAAAAAACAGCAACACAAGCAGACACGCCATGATGGCATGGCACACCGCGGCCGTACGCAATGCCCCGGCCACTCCGATCGCTGCTGGCACGCTCCGCAGCTTTGCTTTCTTGTCGAACTCGACATCCTGGCACGCATAGAGAATGTCGAACCCCGCTACCCAGAACATCACGGCCAAACCCAACACAAGTGGTGTTGTCAATCCATCCATCCCGCGAATTGCGATCCACGCCGCCAACGGCGCGAGCATCAGTGACGCCCCGAGCCAGAAGTGGGCCAGTGCGGTGAAGCGCTTCGTCACCGAATAGAGACAGATGAACAACAGCACCGGCCCGGAAAGCAAAAGCGGCCAGCGGTTGGGGAGGAACAACAATGTCGCAGCAACGAAGCCAGCGCCACAGAGCAAGAAAAATGCAGTGACCGCTGGAACGGAAAGCAATCCGGCTGGCAAATGCCGTTTGGCGGTTCGAGGATTGGCGGCGTCGATCTTTCGATCCATAAGTCGATTAAACGCCATGGCCGCGCTGCGGGCCGTCACCATGCATAACAGTATGCCAACCAATTGCGGCCACTGAAATCCTGTCGATTTCCACGCCAACGTTGCACTTGAAAGTGCGAACGGAAGCGCGAACACCGTGTGGCTGAAGCGGATCATTTCGAGGAAATGGCGGATGCGGTGCATCATTGTCTTGATTGCAACATATGCTGGATTCGGCTAGAATCAGGCTATTGAATGAGGTGCATGATGTCGGTTGCCGTACCCATTGAGCCAATTGCCGTCCCGCTGGTGCCGCACGCCAACGGCACTCTATTTGTCCGCGATAGCGGCATCCCGCTGGAACGGATCATCGAGTCATACAACGCCGGTTCCACCCCGGCCGACATCGTCGACATGTTCGATACGTTGCGACTCGCAGACGTGTTCGCGGTGATCAGTTATTATTTGGATCATCAGGAAGAGGTGGACACCTATCTGCGTATCCAGGAAGCGGAGGCGGATAAAGTCCAAGCGATGATCGAAGCAACGCTGCCACAGCGTCCGGGGTTTCATGCGGAGTTGAAGAACCGTTGGGCGGCACATCCTCGCAGTTCAAAGAACCAATCCTAGTCGAGCCGGATTCAACCGATGTCACTTCGGCTGCTTACCGATGCCGATTTCAACGGACGGGTGATCCGTGGAATAGCACGCTGTGAGCCGAGTCTCGATCTCGTTCGCGTTCAAGATGTCGGCCTACGAACGGCGGCCGATTGGCAGATTCTCGATTGGGCTGCCACCAATGATCGTATTGTCCTGACTCATGATCGCGTCACTACGACCGCATTTGCTATGAAACGTCTGGACGCCGGATTGCCAATGCCGGGCTTGTTCGTCATGCGCGACGATCCGGATCGAATCGGCATGATGATCGAGGCAGTGCTATTGGTAGCACTTTGCACCGAGATGCAGGAATGGGTCGGTTGCATCGAGTTTCTGAAAATGTAGTCATCGGCCAAAGATGCAATTGTGCATTTCTCCGAGGACGTCACGATTTCAATCAGTGTTTCCCCATCGCGCCGCTCCTAGCAGTCTGATGCTCCTGTCGTTTGCGGTGCGAGTGACTGCGGACGCGGGTCATGCCAGGCTGGGCGCGCTTTCGTTTCACATTCGTTCCATCTGCCGGGCATGCTCACGCCAAGTCGTGAGCATGCCAGTCATGGCCTTGCCAACTCAGTTGTCAAAGAACACTCGGGCTGGAGACAATCCACCAGCTCTGGATCGCGATCCTC
>JANLTA010000400.1:0-5540 GCA_031362705.1 Gemmataceae bacterium
CGCCGCCGGAGGACGCACCCGGCAAAACCGTCGCGGAGTCCTCGTCATGGGTCGCGAATTCGCCGGCGGCGGTTACGTTCGCATCGAAGCGCAGCTTTTCGGTCCCACACTCGAGCCGCTGCCACGCTCCGTTCGATCCAAAGCCATCGTCACGATGGCCGACGGCACCGACCGGCGCGAATACGAAATGACCGCGAAGCCCAGTGCCGCCGACTGGGGCGGCTGGTTTCAGGCGCGATTCCTCGCCCCGAAGCCCGGTGACTACGTTCTGGAACTGCCCATCCCCAACTCCGGTGACATGCTGCGCGGCAAGTTTACGGTGAAAGCGACCGATCCCGAGCTGGATAATGCCCGACCCGACCCGGCCGCGCTTTTGCAATTGGCCGGCGATTTCAAAGAGATCGAAGATCGCCTGGCCGACGCCGCGACGCGGGAATCCGTACGCTCCCGGCTTCAATCATCTGCGAGCGAGGCGGCCGATTCGCCTAAGCTGCTGTTAACATTGGCCGGCACGCAAGTGATACCGCAGTGCATGACCACACAAAAGAAAGAACAGCGCAACCGCGGCGCTTACGATGATATTTGGGATGACGGCCCAGTGTTGGGCCGCACCGCCAGCGGTAAACCGATCGAAATCTCCGTCGTACTCTTGGCAGTCGTCGGTTTGCTATCATTGGAATGGCTTGGCCGCAAACTGCTGCGGCTGGCGTGAGAAAGAAGCCAGAATCGTTGGGGATTTTCCAGGACCAAATGGCTACTGCAACGTCACCGCCGACTTCACCTGACGACCACATCCAGCATCCGCTGGAGCGGTTGGGTGGCACGATTCGCCGTTACGTCGGGCTGGAGGGCGCGTTGGCCGTCGGTCTCTTTGTCTTCTCCTGGTTCTGGATCGGTTTAGCGCTCGACTATGGTTCGTTCAAACTTGCGGCTTTTGATTGGGTGCAGGAGTTGCCGCGCTGGGTTCGCGGTTTGATGCTGGCGACGCTCAGCGGATCGATCGCCAACTTGGTTGTCGCAAAGGTTGTACGGCGATTGCTGGTTGATTTTCGTCCGGATGCGTTGGCGCTGGTGTTGGAAAAGAAGTTCCCGACTGTCCTCGGCGACCGACTCATCACGGCGGTGGAGCTGCACGACTTGGATCGCGCTGAGGCCCAAGGCTATTCCCGCGCGATGATCGCCGATACCATCCGCGAGGCTGGCGAGCGTGTCAACTCGGTTCCAGTGGGCGACGCCTTCGATTGGTCGCGCCTGAAGCGTCTTGCCTGGCGGCTCGTGGCCTTGCTTATATTACCGCTCACGATTTTCGGCGTCGGCTACTCCGCGGTACGTCAATCCAATCCGATCAGTGACTATCTTCCGCGTTTCCGGGAAGTTGCCACGCTTTGGACCAAGCGCAATCTGCTTTTGCAAAACGTCATCTGGCCGCGCAAGGCGCACTTGGAAGTGATGGACTTCCCGGCCTCCGGCGAAATGCGCATCGGCCGCGATGCCTCATCGCCTCGGCTGCGCATCAAAGCACGCCGTTGGGTTATTGCCGACACGGATTCGCCCTATGGTTGGCGCGCGATGGTATGGAGCGATTTGCGGCCGGGCTTGCTCGGTGGTCCGGCACCGGAACTGCCCGAAGCGTGGCTGGAACCGGGTTTAGCCGGCACTCGTGCCGCAGCGGCTCGTGCCGCGACAATGGTCGTCGCGCCGGGTCTCGTCCCATTGCCGCCTCTGGATACGAAATCAGCGAAAGACCATGACCCGTGGACGCTCGACCGTGTCGAAATGGCACTGGAAGACGATACTATTCGGAAACGCTTTGAAGAGAACGCACCGGACACGCTAGCCGGCTTACGGCAGGTGTTTGCGACATTGACAGAACGTGCTCATGAACAGGGCCTTCGTGTCCTATATCGCCGACTCGAAGTTCCGGAACGCGTCGAAGTGAAATACTGGGGTGCGCAAACATCAGGCAAGCTGGATTTGTTGCGCGGGCCGGGCTGGGAATACAGCGGGACGGCCGACCTCAAGGAGACCGTCAAGTTCTGGGCACGCGGAGCGGACTTTTACACAACGACGCGGTCCATTGTGCTGGTACCTCCGCCTGCACTCCAACAGCTCACGAAGATCGAGCATCGACCGGCCTACCTCTATCATCGGCCGCCGCTCGGCAATCCGCCGGAAGGCGGCCCGATGGCGCTCAAGGGCTTGAAGCAGAAGGTCGAAGATATGGTCAGCCTCAATGGCCCCACGTCGAGGATCACGCTGCCGGCCGGCACCGATCTCGTGCTCGACGGCCAACTGGATAAAGAATTGCAAACGGTTCTTCTCAGACCGCATGGCAAGCCGGGTGAAAGCGCGTCGCTGAAAGAGATGTCGGTGACTCTGGGTGAGGATCACATTGGTTTTCGGCATCGTTTTGCCAACATTACGGACACGTTGGATTTTGAGATCGAGTTTACTGACACCGATGGTGTGAAATCGTCGCGCCATGTCATCGTCGAGCCGGCACGCGATCCCGCGCCAACGGTCAATGTCGCACTGGACGGCATTCGTCTCGCCAAACAAGGGAATTATTTGGTCACGCCGATTGCCTTCATACCTTTCGAGGGTAAAGTCAACGACGGCTCGCCGGGTACTCTCGGCGGATTGGATCGCGTCGAATATCAAGTTTCGCTGACTCGAATGGCAGCCGCCTCAATCGCGGCGACCCATGCCAGCTACGTGGCCGGGGCCATGCTGCCGACCGTCGGCGGCCGCATGGATAGCCAATTGACCAACGCGCTGGCAATGGCCATTACCGGGCAACTCGTACAGGCGACCGCGCCAATTACCTCCGAGCGCACGTTCGGATTGGAAACGTTTCAGCAGTTGATTCGCGACCGGGCGGCACGCGACGTGAACCGCGTTGACTTGTTGAAACGACTCGAAACCGCGCCGATGGCAAGCCCTCTGGTGCGCGAATTTACGTTGCAATCACGTTTCGAAGGACTAGACCTGCGCGAGCGGCTGCCGGACTTAAAGATCACCGGCGAACTTGAGGTTCAGCCGCGCTACCGCATGAAGTTGACGATAAATGCCGCCGACAACAACATCGAAACCGGCCCCGGTACGGTGACTAATAAGGAACCGCCGTTCACCGTTTTGATCGTCTCGGAAACGGAGTTGCTTGTCGAAATTGCCCGCGACGAGGAAACCCAGCACGTCAAGACAGAGGACGCCGTTTCCCGCTTGCGCGAAGTCCGCATGAAGCTCGATAAGGTGGCCGATGAACTACCAGCGACGCCCGACACCCAATTGCCCACGCTGGCCCAACGTGCGCTGGAGATGACGGAATCAATCGCCAAGGCTCGCGATCTCATGCAAGAGGTATTTTCCGAGTATTCTCGCATACTCCGTGAACTCGAGTTAAATCGTGTCTCGTCAAAGTTCATCGAGAAGGTGAAGGGTGAGATTTGCCTGCCGCTGGATTCATGTCTCAAAGGCGAGTTCGCCCATGCCGAGGAAGCACTGGAGGAGTACCGCAAGCAACTCGAAGGCAATCGCCGGCCGGAGGCCGCTCAGGCGAAACAAAGGCTCGACCGTCTGATCTCCAAGTTGAACCAGATCATGGCGGCGATGGGCGAAGTCACCACACTGAACAAGCTCATCGCCAGTCTGCGCGAGATCGAAAAGGGGCAGGAACAGATCATCGCCATTCGCCTGAAGGAACTGCAACGTCTCCAGCGTGAAAAGTTGATTCGGGACTTGGACAAGCTCAAAGGCATCGAAGACAAGTAACGTGCGAGTCACACGCTTTCCTGAGGCGCTACAAATCGTAACATAACATCCGTGGCCGAGGAAGAAGTCACGGAGACTCGTGTCGTGTCCAAGCATATTTTCGTTACCGGTGGCGTGGTCAGTTCCCTGGGCAAGGGCCTGACCTGTGCGTCGATTGGCATGTTGCTCGAACGCCGCGGCCTGCGTGTGCGCTTGCAGAAATTTGACCCGTATATCAACGTCGATCCCGGCACGATGAGCCCTTTTCAACATGGCGAAGTGTACGTGCTGGACGACGGCGCCGAGACCGACCTCGATTTGGGCCATTACGAACGCTTTACCAATGCGCCGTTATCGCGCGATTGCAACTATACCACGGGCAAGATCTACCAATCGGTGATTCGCAAGGAGCGCAAAGGCGAGTTTCTGGGCCGCACCGTGCAGGTGATTCCACATGTCACCAATGAGATCAAGGCGGCAATCAAGTCGCTGGCCACTGACGACGTGGATGTAGTCATCACCGAGATCGGCGGCACCGTCGGCGACATCGAAGGCATGCCGTTTTTCGAGGCCATCCGTCAATTCGCGCTCGACGTCGGCAAGCAAAACTGCCTATATATTCACCTCACGTTGGTGCCGTACTTGAAGGCAGCCGGCGAGTTGAAGACCAAACCGACCCAGCACTCCGTGGGTGAATTGCGCAAGATCGGCATTCAGCCCGACGTGCTGATTTGCAGGACCGAGCGCGAGCTGGGCCGGGATGAGGCTGAAAAGATTGCCCAGTTCTGCAACGTCGAGTCCCGGGCAGTCATCGAAGAACGCGACAAGTCGCTTTCGGTGTACGAAGTGCCGCTCAGCCTGGTAAAGAACAAGCTCGACGAGATTATCATCGAGAAGTTGCATCTGCAGGCGACGGCGCTGGATCTGTCGGATTGGGAGGCGATGCTCGAAGTCATCCGTCGGCCGAGCCGCGACGTGACCATCGCTGTCGTCGGCAAATACATCAAGCACCACGACGCTTATAAGTCCGTGTACGAAGCACTATTTCACGCGGCTGTTTCCCACGACGCCCGATTGCATGTGCGCAAGATCAACCCCGAAGACCTCGAGAAATCTGACGACGTGGCCGCCGCGTTGTCGGGGTGCGATGGCATCCTCGTGCCCGGTGGCTTCGGCAAGCGCGGCATCCCGGGCAAACTGCTGGCCATCCGTTATGCCCGCGAGAACAACATTCCGTTCTTCGGCATCTGCCTCGGCTTGCAGTGTGCCGTCATCGAATTCGCCCGCAATGTATTGGGCCTCACATCGGCCAATTCAGCGGAGTTTGACAAGGAAACGCCGCACCCAGTGGTTGCGATTCTCGACGAACAGTTGAAAGTGACCAACAAGGGCGGCACACAGCGACTCGGCAGCTATCCATGCCATTTGAAAGACGGCACCCACGCTCGTGCGGCATACGGCGAGGCCGTTGTCCACGAACGGCACCGCCATCGCTATGAATTCAACAACGATTATCGCGCGCAAATGTCCGAGCATGGACTGGTTGTCAGCGGCACCAGCCCGGATGGCGGCCTCGTCGAGATGATCGAACTTCTGGAACATCGATGGTTCGTCGCCGTGCAATGCCATCCCGAGTTCAAATCCAAACCAATCAAGCCGCAGCCATTGTTTCATGATTTTGTCGGGGCTGCCATCGAGGCAAAGTATGACGTGCCGGCCCCGCGCGGCAGGGTGAATGTCAGCGCATAAAGAAAGCCCACCCGGTGCCACGGGTGGGCTTTCGATTGTCG